>DMBU01000179.1 GCA_003446015.1 Bacteroidales bacterium
TGGAGGATAACCTAAATCTTTTCTTACTCTGGTAACTTCTTCCAGTGCTTCATTTAATTTTTCGCTTGCTCCTTGTTGTTCAAGTTGAGACCTGAAATTAGAAATCATTCCTCCCGGAATTTGATGAACTAAAATTTCCGAATCAATAATTGGCTCGTAGCCTCTTCCTTTTGATCTGAAAGGAGTTAGTTCTGTAAAATATCTATTCACAGCCCTCAATGCATCCATATCCAGATTAACATCAAATTCAGTTTCAGCAAAAATGGCATTGATGGTTTCAACTGGTGGTTGAGAAGAAAAACCAGCCATTGAAGAAATAGCACAATCCACAGCACCAGCACCAGCCCTTACACCCTCTAAGTACGCTGTTTCGGCCATACCACTTGTTGCATGACAATGAACCTGAATAGGAATATTTAGTTCTTTTTTTAATGCACTAACAAGATTTTTCGACATAGTAGGTGATAATAATCCTGCCATATCTTTTATACATAAAGAGTCGATACCCATTTGAACCTGTTCTTTGGCATCACTCACATACTTTTCAATAGTATGCACCGGGCTTATTGTAAAAGAAAGAGCTCCTTGTGCATGAGCACCATGTTTTTTCACAGCTTTAATTGCTGATTCTAAATTCCGGGAATCGTTTAATGCGTCAAAAATTCTGAATATATCAACTCCGTTTTCGTGAGCTGTTTCAACAAAACGATCAACTAAATCGTCGGGATAATTTTTATAACCAACAATATTTTGTCCACGCAATAACATTTGCAGTGGAGTATTCTTAGCTTTTGCTTTTATTAATCGTAGTCTTTCCCACGGATTTTCACGTAAAAAACGTAAGCAAACATCAAATGTGGCACCACCCCACACTTCGAGTGAGTAATATCCCACCTGATCGATGGTCTCAATAATATCAGTAATGTCTTTGGTACGCATTCGTGTAGCCCAAAGTGACTGATGTCCGTCTCTTAAGGTTGTATCTGTAATTCTTAAAATATTCTCTTTCATAATATTAATTCTTATTATTTACCTACTTGTTGCAGATTGGTTAATTGAGAATTTTCCCATTCCTGAGAATTTTTCAAATCTGTGTTGAATCAATTCTTCAACGCTTAATTTTTTTAATGGCTTGATATTTTTTACAATAGCTTTTTTAACTGATTCCGCTATTGCTTTATAATCAGAATGAGCTCCTTCTTCTGGTTCTTCAATGATTTCATCAATAACACCATGTTTTAAAAGAGCTTTGGCGGTAATATTCATTGCTTCGGCTGCATCCGGAGCAAAGGCAGCATCACGCCATAAAATGGATGCACATCCTTCAGGTGAAATAACTGAGTAAATGGCATTCGATAACATTAAAACTTTATCGCCAACACCTATTCCTAAAGCTCCTCCACTTCCACCTTCGCCAATTACAACGCAAATAACAGGAACTTCTAGCGAAGCCATTTCGGTTAAGTTTTTTGCAATTGCTTCGGCCTGTCCACGTTCTTCTGCCTCAAGTCCGGGGAATGCTCCCGGGGTATCAATAATAGTTACAATAGGAATTTTAAATCGTTCAGCTAATTTCATCAAGCGCAAAGCTTTTCGATAGCCGTCAGGTTTTGCCATTCCAAAGTTTCGAGCAATATGCTCATTTGTATTTTTGCCTTTGTTATGTCCAATAAGCATTACTTTTTGATCACCAATTTCTGCAAAACCGCCTATCATAGCTTTATCGTCAGAAAAATATCGGTCACCATGTAATTCAACAAAATTATCAACGATTAAGCTGAGGTAATCTTGTAAAACAGGCCTCTTTGGATGCCTGCTTATACTTACAATTTCCCATGCTGTAAGTTCTTTTTTATTTGATTTTTGTTTATCCGTCATTTTTTGCTCCTCTATCAATACATCAGTATTTTCAAATTCAAGTCCCATAGTACAAAAATTTAGGTTATATAATTTAAGAAAGCATTTAATTTGATTTATTGCTATAAAAACTAAGGATATTGCTTAAATAGGCTTTCATATCCTTGCGGTTAACAATTGAATCAATAAAACCATGTTCAAGAAGATATTCTGCAGTTTGAAAATCGTCAGGAAGTTTTTCTCCGATCGTTTGTTCAATTACTCTCCGTCCGGCAAAAGCAATTAATGCTCCAGGTTCAGCAATGTTTAAATCACCTACCATAGCATAACTGGCCGAAACACCCCCTGTTGTAGGATTGGTTAGAACAGAAATATAAGGGATGTTTTTCTTATTTAATCGAGCTACTCCGGCACAAGTTTTTGCCATTTGCATAAGCGAAAGAGCTCCTTCTTGCATGCGTGCTCCACCCGAAGCAGAAAAAACAATGTAAGGTAAGTTGTTATCATAAGCGTAGTTAGCGGCTTGTAGAATTTTTTCACCAGTTCCACTACCCAAACTACCGCCTAAGAACCTGAAATCCATTACTGCAATTACAGCAGGAATTCCATTAATCTTGCCATGACCGGTAACTACTGATTCAGAGATACCAGTTTTTTTAATATTAGCTTCGTATTTATCTTTATAACTCCCTTTTAAATCTACAAAATTAAGAGAATCTGCCGGACTAATGTTATCAAAGAGTTCAACAAAAGTATTCTCATCAAAGATAAGATTTATCCTTTCGTAAGAAGTAATGCTATCGTGATAGTTACAATTGGGGCAAACATTATGGTTCTCTTGCCATTCAGTGTTGTAAATATGCGATTGGCATTTTTTACATTTTACCCAAAGTTCTTTTTTTGAATTCTTTTTAACGGTCGTAGTTTCGCTATACCATGCCATCTCTATTTTCTCCGCTATTTTTATGTTTAACCTAAATAACTAATTAATTACTTATAAGACAATCAGTTTTTTAAATAGTTTGGCAAAGTACTCAATTTTATAAAAAAATGCTACAGAATAATAAAAAATTATTCAGAACAGATGTTTAAAAGTATTGGGTAAAACGGATTTAAGGTTCAGAATATCAGATTAAAACATTGGGTTAGGTATAATCGAATGATAAAGTACTGCCAAATTACGGGAATTCACTTTTTATTTATTAAACCTTTCAAAATATAAAAAATCAAATAGAAGTCATATTATTGTATAAGTTAATTAATTAAGGATAACTAAAATTCTATACTAATGAAAAAAGGACTAGTATTCGTATTGTTAATGATTTCAATAGCCAGAGTAACCATAGCTGATGAAGGTATGTGGCTTCCGTTTTTATTAAACCAGGTAACTATGGATAAGATGCAGGAGATGGGTTTGCAACTTTCTGCAGAAGAAATTTATAGTATAAACCAATCGAGCTTAAAAGATGCCATTGTAATATTTGGTGGAGGATGTACAGGTGAAATTATTTCTGACAAAGGATTATTACTTACCAATATGCACTGTGGATATCGCCAGGTACAATCACACTCAAGCATTGAAAATGATTATTTGAAAGATGGATTCTGTGCAACTGAGCAAAAGGATGAACTACCTAATCCGGGACTAAGTGTAAGTTTTCTGGTTAGAGTGGAAGATGTTTCGAAGAAAGTTAATAGTCAGTTAAATGATGGTATGAGCGAAACAACAAGGAATCAGAAAATTAAAACCTTAGGAGACGAATTAGCTCGAAAAGCTGTTGAAGGCACACATTATCAATCTGTTTTTAAGTCATATTACGGCGGGAATCAATTTTATGTATTAGTTTATGAAGTTTATAAGGATATTCGATTGGTTGCTAATCCACCAGTTTCGATAGGCGATTTTGGCAGTTTAACCGATAATTGGATGTGGCCTCGTCACAAAGCTGATTTTTCAATTTTCAGAGTATATACCGGTGCTGATGGAAAACCTGCTGAATATTCCCCAGAAAATATTTCATTAAAACCAAAACATCATCTTCCTGTTTCTCTTAAAGGTGTTCAGCCAGATGATTTTGCAATGATTCTTGGAAATCCAGGTTCTACAGATCGTTTTATGACAAGCTTTGGAATCAAAGAGTTGATGGAGGTTGAGCATCCTAATCGTATAAAAATCAGGGGAGCTAAACTTGAGATCATGAACGAAACCATGTCTATTAGTCCGGCACATCGCATTATGTATGCTGCAAAATACAAAGGAGCAAGCAATTATTGGAAATATTCGGTAGCACAAATGGCAGGTTTTGAACGAAATAATGTGCTAGAACAACGCAAAAAATTAGAAAATGAATTTGTTAGTTGGGTATCGCAAAATAAAGATCGTGAAACTAAATATGGAGAGACCTTAAAACTTATTGAGGATGCTTATGATGCTCGAAAAGAATTTGCAAACGCAAGTCAATATATCAATGAAACCATGAGGCGAGGGCCTGAAACTATTGGATTTGCAGGCAGATCAATAGAATTATATAATGAATTAAACAAGGAAAAATCAAAGAGAGATAAAAAAACAATAAAGAAATTATCAGATGAACTTGCATTTTATGGAAAGCAATACTATCGGGATTACGACCTAAAAACAGATCAAAAGGTTGCTGTGGCACTATTCGAAATTCTGAAAAACGATTTGGACATCAAGGATTATCCTGACTATTTTATTTCGGCATTGGAAAAATACAAGCAAAATGTTGAAACGCTTGTAGTTGATTTATATACTAAATCAATTTTTACCAACGAAGATGCTTTTAATAATTTTATTAAAAATCCAAAAATTAAAATATTAACTGAAGATGCCATATTCAACTTGACTTTATCGGTTGAAGAAAAATATAACGACTTGTATGCGAAGTCAAGGAAACACGACGAGCAATTGGCAAAAGGTCAGCGTTTGTTTATTCAGGGTGTTATGGAAATGCATGAAGGAAAAAACTTTTATCCTGATGCAAATTTTACAATGCGACTTACTTACGGTAAAGTAGGTGGTTATAGTCCGCGCAATGCAATTTACTATAAACATTACACAACCCTGGCAGGAGTAATGGAAAAAGAAGATCCAAACAATTATGAATTTATTGTACCTGGGAAGCTTAAGCAATTATACAAAACTAAAGATTACGGGAAGTATGCTTATGGCGATGAAATGCATGTTTGTTTTACTACAAATAATGATATTACTGGTGGTAACTCAGGCAGTCCTGTTATGAATGAAAAAGGCGAACTGATTGGACTTGCCTTTGATAGTAACTGGGAAGGAATGACGGGCGATATTGAATTTGAAGAAGAAATGCAAAAAACAGTATGCACTGACATTAAATACATCGTGTGGTTGTTAGAAAAATTTATGGGGGCACAACGAATTGTTGACGAATTAACATTTGTTGAGTGATTATTTTGTAAAAAAATAAAAAAAAGACTTCTGGTTATCTGGAAGTCTTTTTTTATGAATATCAGTAACAGGAATCTGGTATTTACCTTAACTAACAATCTTCATATTAAAAGCTCCATTTTGTTTGGCTCCCCAAATTCTTAACCAAATTGGCAGAACCGATTCTGTTCCTCGCGCAGTACTTATATCTCCCAAATCCAATATATTATTCTCTAACCAACCAAAACTTATTAAAAGCTTAGTTACTTGTTTTTTTGCTTCATTATCATTTCCTCCTATAAATACTGTATGATCTCCTCCAGCAATCATTGAAGGGTTAACCATTAATCCACACCACATAGTGTTAAGGGTTTTTACTACTTTTGACTCAGGAAATTTCTTTTGAATTTCTTCACCCAGAGAGTTTGTATTGGATAATTCAGGAATTAAACATGGCGGTATACCTTTACTAAAATCCAAAGGATTAGCTACGTCAATTATAATTTTCCCACTTAGATTTTTTTTGTCGGCCAATTCCAGCGCATTTATAGAATTACCTCCATTTGTTGCATTTACAATAATTTCTCCGAAGGATGCTGTTTCGGCAAATGTTCCTAATTTAATATTTTCATTTAATTCACACCACTCGTTAAAAGGAGGATTTCCATAACTATCCTTCTCTTTATTTGCCAGCTTATCCGATACATTACGGGTACCAATCATAACCTGATAGCCGAGTGAATTAAACTTTGAGGCCAGGGTTCGTCCTACGCTACCTGTTCCAAGAACTGCTATCTTCTTCATTACTTTTCTTGTTTTTAGTTTATTCTGATTTTAATAAAACCGATAACGGCGAGTATTTGATAAACAATTAGGAATTGAAAATGTTTATCATAAATTGGTTGAAAAGATTAAATGAGAGTAATTCTAAGTTTCTTTTTTAAAACATTTACAGCTTGAACAAATATTACATTGGTATTGTTTGATTCTGCTTTGACTTCATTTTGTAAAAAAACAGATGATAAAAAAACAGGAAGTTAATTGTTTTGATTTTCATATAACTTGAATAAATTCTTGTGATAATTTGTGGTGAATATTATGTATTTATGGTAGTAAGAAAGCTTTCGTCAGGAAAGTATTTCCGAATTTAATTGTGATTATTAGTGATTATTGGAGTGAAGTTTTTACAGTTTATCCTCAAATTTGTATTACTAAAATTAAAAAACAAAACGAATTCCTAAGCCAGGATCCATTGAGAACCACATATTATTGCTTGAAATAAATTCAATAAATGGTTTAAACTCGAAACTAACAGTTATAGGTATTTCAGGAATTTTATATTCAATTCCAATCGTCCCGTCTAAACCTAAACCAAAGGTTCCGTAATCAACATATGGAGGATAATTTGAATGCCATGAGGGTTCTGTATTTCTTTCATAATCGGCACCATAAAAAACGACATGAACTCCGCCGCCATAAAACCAGTTCAATCCATTGACGTCAAATGCCTGAAAGTGTATTTCATACAATGCAGTAAAAGAAACACCATGATCCCATAACCCAACAATTCCTTCTAAGGCCGATCCATTAGGATTTACAGTACGGAAAGTAAATCCGGAAGTTCCACCTGCACGTAAACCTATTTCATGATAATTTTGAGCATGGACATACATGCTAACACTAAGAGTAAATAGTATTAATATGATAAACCTTTTCATGTGTTTATTATTTGTTTTTAATGGTCACAACTTGCCTGACGGCAGTTAGGTGGAATCATATAAGTAAAATAATAATTTTGGTTTGCTGTTTTTAAATCATGGACATTTCATAACAAATAATTATACGATGTTATCGTAAATGATTGTGTATGGGCTTACTTCGTTAAGTACATGTTGTGAGCAGGTTCCATTTTCAAACGCAAACCCGATTTACACAGTTCATTATTTACCACGTTTAATTTTTCAATTTCCCACATAAAGCTTCGGTCGTTGATTTGTTCCAGGGTTTTTATATTGGATTTAAATGCGAGGTTCCATCTTTTCCCTTTAATACGTTGTCCGGGTTTGATACAATATTCTTTAAATCCGCTTCTTGAGTGAGTAACAGCATTTAAAAAGTAAAACAATTCGAAACTAACCAATTTCTTCTCGACTCCAGTATTCGTTATTCGCAGAAATAATACATAAGGGCTGTTTTTTTGAAGCAGTTTCTCTTTTCTCCATTTATATTCAATCTTAATTCCATCTTTTGAAACAAAATCAACATATTCCTGAGAATTTGTTAAAATAGGGAAAAGAATCAGTGTTAAGATAATAACTAGATTTTTCATGATATATTATTTTTGATTGTCCGCTTTTATGCATACTATACTTTTATTTCTCAGAAAATCAAGATAATTTATTATGTATAAAAACGGATATACATTATAATTTTATATTTGTTATTTAAACTCGTTCTCGATTTCGCACCAATCTAAAGCACTATCTAAAGTTTCAAATATTTTGCAGTTTAAACTGGTCCAGCGAAATTCATTTAAAAACATTTCAAAATAACTTACCAATTTGGGATCTGAACTAATAATAGCTGTTTTTACTGTTTTGTTCCAGATCATTGCTTTTTCAAGAAGCGTTAAAAAGACTCTAATTTCAGGAACTGTTAAATCAATATTTTTCACGTTCAATAAATTAAAAGCTTGAAAGTTCATTTTGTCGAATCTTGAATTTGATAATAAAATATTATTTGCTTCGAGAAATACGTTTAAATTCAGAGTATCTTCAATTTCAAATATGAGATTGTTATTTAACCATTTATATTTTGTTGTTTTATTCATATTTTGCTGGGTTAATAAGCTTAAACCAGGACGCTTTAAGCTAATCCTGATTAAAGTATTGAACAGAAAACAAAAAGTATTTATATGATTAAATATTCTTGTCAAAGAAATTTTTAATGCTTTTACCAAATTCTGTAAAGTCGTGCTTAATTTCACTTTTTATTTCAGTAAAATTACCCTGAGTTTCATTGTTAAGCTGAATAAGCTTTGTCTCAATGTTTTTCATAGATGCTTTTAATTCATCGAGTGCTTGTTGCGTGTTTTCGTCAATTTGTTTGCCTTCGACTCTAAGCTGATTTTCGAAATTGGATATTTTAAAGTTAAAGTCATCAATAATTTTTAGGGCTTCTTCTTTAAATTTTTCATTTTCAGTTTGTGACAGATTCTCAATTGATGTATTTAAACTATTCAAATCACTTTGAAGTTCTTTAAGCTGATCAGTAGTAGTCTTTTCTGATTCTTTCTGTGATGTATTGCAAGCGGAAAAAAGCGCTATGCTTAATACTAATGCAAAACTGGTTATAATTCTAACTGTTTTTTTCATGATTGTTGTTTTTTAGTAATTTACAATGTGTTAATTATGTGTTTTTGTTTCGTGTTGTGTTATTATTTAGTTTCAATGACCGCGTATCTGGTTAATTTCCAAAATGTATTTGGATCTTCGATTTGCACATAAGCGATAAGGCTATCATTTTTAATAATCTCGTAAGAATCAAGTGGATGATCTGAGATAAACTCTACTTTTTTTGCATTAATAGTAATTCTATCGGTTTGCATAATGTCAATTTCCTGAAACTCTTTGTCAGATAGTTTAGTTGATACGTTTTTACTTTTACCAAACAATCCTAAAAACCCACCTTCTTTTTGTAAAAGCCCTCTGTCTCTAAGTTCTCTTGTTGTTCCAGAAGCAATATATGCTCTGTTTAATTGGGCTTTATTTTTTAATATTTCTTTGTTTTTAGTCGAGATTTCTTCTTTTTTTTGCAATATTTCATAATCAAGACTATCGATTAACATATTAAGATCGGCAAGTTTAAAATCATTTTCGATAAGCTGAAACTTAAGATCGGCTAATGTTCTGTCCCTCTGATCTATTGCATCTCCAAGTTGTATTATCTTATTATTTAATGCTGCAATTTGTACTCCCGATTTTTCAAGTTTTCTATTGAGACCTGCAATTTTTTCTTTGTTTTCTTTAAGCAAGGAGTTTAGATGCCTTATTTCAATTTTTATTCGTTCCCTAATATCTTGTTTAAGTTCCGAATCTGAAGAGTTAATTTTTAGAAGATTTTCTTTATCTTGCATAGTAAGCAAATCTTTTTCAATTTCATTAAAAGTTTCCATCCACTCGTTAATTAACGAATCGCGGTAAGCTAATCCTTCGGCTAAATCTGAATTCATACCAAGGACGGTGTCGTATCTGTCGGCATGGTATTTTTTACTCGATATATATGCAAAAGTACCTGCCGATATTAGCAAAATGGCGAAGAAAGTAACTAACCAGAACAGCTTATTTTGTTCTTTATCTTCTTGTTCAAGGTTTGTTTTATTCACCTCTTTGTTCGAATTATCAATATTGTCTTTTTTCATGATGATTAATTTTTAAGTTTGGTATGCACATACCAAACTCTATACCATCATTCAAGAATGAGTTAAAAATATTGAATAACAGATGTTTGTGGATTCAGTTTTTTTCGGGAATTGTTTCAAAATGAAGAAAGTTTATCAAAATGATAAACTTTAGCGAGCGGTTTCCATTTCTTTTATCATACGGTAAATGGTTGCTGTGCCAATATCAAGTTTTTTTGCAACCAGACGAACATCGTTATTATACTTTTGCAGGTACGACGAAACTATTTTCCATTCGTATTGTCGTAAGGTAAGATCCTCGTAAGCGTTATTATCTAATAATTCTTCACTGTTAAATAATATATCATAGTCGTTAATTTCATCATTGCTGCTTAATGTTACGGCTAGTTCAATAACCGATTTTAACTCTCGTATATTTCCCGGGAAGCTGTGGGTTTTTAATTTTTTTCTGGCATCCGGAGTGATGTTTTTTATTTGTAACTTATTTTCATTACAAAAGGTCTTTACGAAGTGTTTCGCAAGGATTAATACATCATTATTCCTCTCTCGCAGAGTAGGCAGTTCAATTGGTAACCCTATTAAACGGTAATATAAATCCTGCCTGAAATTTCCATTTTTAACTTCGAGTGCTAAATTTTTATGAGTAGCTGTTATAATTCTACAGTTTACTTTTATGTTTTTATTGCTACCAACTCTGGTTATTTCTTTCTCTTGTAGGGCTCTGAGAAGTTTAGCCTGAAAGGAAATATCCATATCACCAATTTCGTCAAGAAACAAGGTTCCTCCATTGGCTTCTTCGAATTTTCCAATTCGTTTAAAAGCGGCTCCGGTAAAAGCTCCTTTCTCATGGCCGAAAAGTTCACTTTCAACGAGTTCCGATGGTATAGCAGAAACATTAACAGCAACAAAAGGATTGGTTTTGCGGTTTGAATTGTAATGAATGGCTTTTGCCACAAGCTCTTTCCCGGTGCCTGTTTCACCAGATATTGATACATTTATATTGGTTACTAATGCCTTATTAATTAATTCGTGAACGGCTTTAATTGCATCGCTATCTCCAATTAGTGTATTGCTGTAACTATATTTTTTCTGAACTTCTTTTTTTAGTTGAGATATTTCATTTTTTAAGTTAACGTTTTTCCTAATGTTTAAAACAGTATTGTGCAAACGCTCCTTAATATCATTCGATTTAACAATATAATCATAAGCACCTTCTTTTAGCAATTCAACCACTACTTCTATGTCGTCTTGTTCAGAAATTAAAATAACTTGAGTTTCGTAATTTTCCTGCTTTATCTTTTTTAATACTTCTATACCGGTAATATCAGGCAATTTAAAATCTAAAGTAATAACATCGGGTTGCTGATCCAGATTGGTTAAACAATCGTTACCGTTGAAAAAACTAATAACTTCATAATCAGGATTTAGAGAAAGGTTATGCACGAGTAGTTTATTATACCACTCATCGTCTTCGACCACAAAGATTTTAAAAGGCTTGCTACTCATGTGCACACTTTAGGTTTTATTTACCTAAAACCGGTATTTAGGGATTATTGTTCTTTTAAATCTTTAAATTGAGTTTTTAAACTTTGCACTGCATTTCGTGCAGTTTCTTCAGTTTCAGGTAATATTTCCAAAATTACATTTTTATTTTCACTTATTGCATTTTCCTCAATTTTCTTAAGCAGGCTTACAAGTTTCTGAGCACCTAAATGTCGGGCAGCTGGAATTAATTTGTGGGCAGCATTAGCAACGGTATCAAACTGATTGTTTTTAGTTGCCATGCGGATTTCCTTCAAACCTTTTTTAGATGAGTCTTTAAACTGGAGGATCATTTCTTGAATAAAATCAAGGTCTTTGGCGGCAGATCGAATCAGATTTGATAAATCTGCATCTTCTTTACTATCCCTTTCCTGCTCATCTATAGCATTTGTATTTTTATTGGTCGGTTCATCAAGGTTTAATGTAATTGCCTGATATAATTCGTCTTCAGAAAAGGGTTTGGTTAATAGATCATCGAAAAGCTTTTTTGTTTTGGAATCAATATTCGCTGAAATATCAGCGGTAACTCCTATTACTTTTGTTTGCTGTGATGACAGTTTAAGTGTTTCGCGAATAAATTTGGTTGCCATTTCTCCATTAATAACCGGCATTCGAATATCCATTAATACAACATGATATGCTTTTTTCTTTAAGAGCTCAATTGCTTCAAGTCCGTTTATTGCAATGTCGTAAGTGATATTCCATTTATCCAGAGTAGAAGTTATTAATAAGCGGTTATATTCTTCGTCATCGGCTAATAATATATTTAAATCGGGAGGGAATACATATTCGTTAGGAGAATCAATTTCAACCTTTATTTTATTTTTATCGCCAGTTGTGAATCTTAAATTGCAAACCACCTTGGTTCCTACTCCTTTTTTACTTTCAAGCTTTACATCTCCATTAAAAAGCTCAACTAATTTTTTTACAATAGCCAGTCCTAATCCTGTTCCTGTGTAATGCATTGAAACATCCCGGTTTTCCTGAGTATACTCCTGAAAAACTTCTTCGAGCCTTGAAGAATCAATTCCATATCCGTTATCTTCAATAATTAATTCAAAAAGCACATTGTCTTTATTCTCTTTACCAATATTGGCCTGTACTTCAATGGTCCCGTTTTCGGTAAATTTAACCGCATTGCTTAACAGGTTATACAATATTTGTTGTAATCTTAATACATCGCCAAACAGAATAAAGTTATCGTCGTTTTTTACTTTGTATGTTAAAGTATTACCTTTTTTCTTTGCTAATTCGCTAAATAACCGACACACATTTTCGATCACAACAATAGGCTCGAAATGTGTATTATTTACTGAGAGTTTGTGTGATTGAAGTTTGGTAAAATCAAGAACATCATTTATGAGTCTTATTAGCTGATCACTTGCCAAATCGACGATTTTGATTTTATCTTTTACCTGAGATTCTAAGGGCATTGTTAAGACCTGCTTAATAAAACCGGAAATGGCACTTAATGGAGTTCTTATCTCGTGACTAACTTTTGCCATAAATAACTCTTTCGATTTGGCAAGCCTTTCAGTTTCCTGTCTTGAGTTAATAAGAATGTCGTTGTACGCCCTGTTTTTTCTAATATATTTTATAATCAGAAATAAAATAATACCTGATAATATGATTCCAGATAAAGAAAAAATTGCTAAAAGCAAGTACGATTTTTTCGCAAGTTGGTCGGCTTTTTTATAGAGCAGTATGTTTTTTTCTTTTTCGTAATTATCAAGCTGTTCGAATAAAGAAATAAAGGCTTCGCTTATTAAGTTGCTTGATAACGTTAACTCGGTTTCTTTTTTAAATAGACTTTCTTCAATTTCCTTTTCGATGCTTTCTATATCATTCAGTTTATCAAGTATTTCTTGTTTGTTGATTTTCTGATCGTCTTTTTGTGAGTTAAAAAGTCTGTCGAACAGATTTTTCTTTTTCTCTGCATCCTGATTATTTGTGGTTAATTTCTTTGTTAGATTATAAAACTCTTCACCCGTATTGTCAGATTCCCACAGCAAAATTATTTCGCTCCATAACTTTTTTTTGATATCTAAAAGAGTACTAATGGTATCAATTTTTGAAGAAAACCATTGATCTTTAGCGTACTGATATTTCAAGTTTGTAAAGTTTGAGTCTATTTCAGGGAGTGTTTTTCTATATCGTTCAAGATGTTTGTCTTCTTTTGTAATTCCATATAATCGTATACTATTTTCGGCTTTCTCTATTGATGTTGTTATGTTTTTAATAGCAAAAAACTTATTATCCGGAGTATACTCATTTTGCATTAATCTAACCACCGACGACAAACTTTTGTACGAAAAATAACCACTTCCCAGTATAGTAACAATACCAAAGAATAATAACAGTGCAATTTTATATGAAAATGGAGCTTTACGTTCCCGCATACGCCTTAAATATTTTTTATATGATTTTCCACAATAGTACAACAGATATCGGGAGTATAATCATGCTTTATTATTTTAATAAAATTCTTATTTGTCCAGAAAGGTTCTTTTAGGTTTTGTATTGTTTTTTCAGATTGAGACATCAGAATAATTTTAATGTTTTTATTTATCTCTTGTAACAAATATACGATATCCAATCCAGTAATTCCATATCCCAAAAAGTAGTCGATGAATGCTATAGTTGATGTGTTTTCACTTACAGTGCTTTTAACCGTATGCAGAAAATCAAGTGGAATATTGAATTGTTTTATATGAATGTTTACTTTGTTCTGTATGTCTGATTTTTGTTGTAAAATCTGAATCTTCTGTGCTAAAAGACTGTTGTAATATAAATCATCTTCCAAAATAAGGATATTAATTTGTTTTGCTTTAGTTAGTTTCATAATATGGGATAATTATTTTACTGTATGATGTAATTTCCAATTCTGATACCAAACTAAAAGACTGGTTTATGACTCACATATTAAGGGTATTAGCGAAACCTCTTAATGAGAAGGAGTTTTATTATGATAAAGTTCTATCAAAATGAGAAAAAGCAGAAAAAGTGCTGGATAATAATGAATTCAGGCAATACAAAAAAAGGAGAGACTTTTCAGTATCTCCTTTCATTTTGCCTGTGGGCCCACCTGGGCTCGAACCAGGGACCCCCTGATTATGAGTCAGGTGCTCTAACCAGCTGAGCTATGGGCCCGATTTATCATCAGATAAATTTCGGAGTGCAATATTAACGAAATGTTATTAATTACGCAATACTTTTCAAAAAAAATCAAAAGATGCAATTTAAATTTTTTTAAGAGTACTTAAAAGTAAGTCAATTACATGATGCACATTCTGATTGAAAATTTCCAATACCGCTTTCCAGGTAACAGCATCTTCGTTTATTTTCCAGCAGTCGTAATCGGTGCTCATGGCAATTGCTGCATATGGAATCCCAATTTCGTTTGCTAATATTACCTCTGGTGCTGTCGACATATTTATCACATCGGCACCCCACATTCGAAACATATTGGATTCTGCCCGGGTCGAAAATCGAGGACCTTCAATACTCACAACTGTTCCTTTTTGGTGAACATTTAGTTTCAATTCCTGAGCTGATTGAATTAATAGTTCTCTGAGCATTGAATCAAACGGATCGGCCATTGGCGTATGTTTCATTTCTCCATTCTCGAATTTATCATGCAAAGTCGTAACTCGATGTTTGGTAAAATCAATAAATTGATCAAGGATTACTAAATGCCCCCGATCTATTTCTTCGCGTAAACTTCCGCACGCTGTAGTTGCCAGAATATATTCACAACCTTGTTCTTTTAAGGCCCAAATATTTGCACGATTGTTAACTTGTGTGGGCGGTATGGTGTGCTTTTTCCCGTGACGTGATAAAATTACTACATCAACATTTCCAATTTTTCCACAAGTTAGTTCCGAGCTTGGTTCACCAAATGGAGTGTCAACGTTGATGATTTGCGGTGATTTTAAAATATCAGGATTTTCAAGACCTGATCCTCCGATAATTGCAACTTTTGTCATGTTATATTTTGTTGTAATAGTTCATTAAAATTGTTTCTGCTTCAATCAATGATTTTCCATAGCTAATTATTCCTTCAGGATGACCTTCCATAATAATAATTCCAGAATCTCGTACAATCAGTTTAGCAATTTCATAAGCAATTTCCGGAGTTCCAAATTCTGCATTTTGGGGTGTTGTTGGAAGAATATTTACATACTTTTCCCACATACGCTTATGATGAATATGGATTACAGCATTAACACTTTTATTTGCTTTATAGATTGCGGCATGACTCAAAGATTCTGATGATGCTTCTATCAATCCATCACACCGAACGCTATTTTTATCTAAATCGAATTCTCTGACTAAGGCATATTGCTCTTTTGAAAGCATATTGTAATTACCAGTTGCAGATCCGGAAATAATAAATTCATTGTTATGATAACGGATGCTCAAATTTCCATATCCAACACCATCTAGATATGCCTCAATCAAATCTAATTTATAAAGTTTATCGCGACACAAATTAATTTGATGAAAATCGTGATCTTTAAAATCAAAAGCTTTTTTCTCCCAACTCAAATAAAACTTGATATAGCCTTCGTTAGCAACCATTATTCGGAAATCTAAAATCGTTAATCAATATTCGTTAGTCTATGTTTAAATTTTTAATGTCATTTTCACAGGCATTACAAACTCCTTTTTCAGTTATTAATGCAGTTATATATTTGGCGGGTGTTACATCAAAGCCATAATTTGCAACCGGACTATTTTCGGGCATAATACGAACTTTAGTTAATTTATTTTCGTTCCAGCCTTCAACATATTTTACTTCATCTTCATTTCGTTGTTCAATAGGAATATTCTTAATACCATCGATCATATCAAAATCTATTGTTGATATTGGCAGGGCAACATAAAAAGGAATGCTATTATCCTGTGCCGCCAGAGCTTTTAAATATGTTCCGATTTTATTGGCTACATCTCCATTAGCACTGGTCCGGTCACTACCAACTATTACCATATCAACCATCCCTTTTTGCATTAATAAGCCACCCGTATTGTCAGTAATTACGGTATGCGGAATTCCTTGTTGTTCAAGTTCAAATGCTGTCAGTCTTGCTCCCTGATTTCTGGGTCGTGTTTCATCAACCCAAACATGAACTTTAATTCCTTTTTCGTGTGCCAAATATATTGGTGCGGTGGCAGTTCCATAATCAACACAAGCCAGCCAGCCTGCATTGCAGTGTGTTAAAATATTTACTTGTTCTCCTTTTTTAGCCTTACTTATTTTTTCTATAAGCGGAAATCCATGTGTCCCTATTAATCTGCAATTTTCAATTTCATCTGATTTTAGCTGATTTGCTGTTTCAAATACAATTTTAATTTTTGCAGAAAGTGCATTTACAGATTCAATTCTTTTTATGACAAGTTCGATGGCAAATTTTAAGTTAACTGCAGTGGGTCTTGATGATTCTAAATAATCTGCTAATTCCTGAATTTTATTCCTGGAAACATCTTTTTCTGTTAGATTTAATAATCCCAGATACATTCCATAAGCCGCTGCAACTCCAATTAAAGGAGCTCCTCGTACCCACATTTCTTTTATTGCCAGAAAAGTATCTTCTATAGATTTTAATTCTTTTATTTTAAACTCAAAGGGTAAAAATCGTTGGTCAATGATTTGAATCGTTTTGGGATCATTTTCTTTTACCCAGATTGTATGATAATGCTTTCCGTTAATTTTCATTCAATTTGATTTTTGATAAAAGTAAGAAAAGATCAATAATTCTTTAAATGATTTTTATTTTTGTAAGCTCAAATTTAAAGATTATGCAAAAAGAAAACATAAAAAATATCCTATTCGATTTAGGAGTTGTTATAATAAATATTGACACCGACCTTACTGTGAAGGCAATGAAAAGCCTTGGTTTTAATAACTTCCAGGAGAGTTATACCTTGTTTAGACAAACCGATCTGTTTAATAAATTAGAAAAAGGGTTGATTAGTGATCAAGATTTTAGAAATGAATTGAGAAAACATATCGATAAAGAGGTTAAAGATGAGGATTTTGATAAAGCCTGGAGTGCCATGTTACTTGATTTCCCAAAAGAAAGAATAGAATTAATTAAAAATCTTAGCAGGAAATATAATGTATATCTGTTAAGCAATACGAATGCAATTCACTATAATCAGTACACTGAAGATTTTAAAAATGAATATGGATTTGAGTTTAACAGCCTGTTTATTAAAGCATATTATTCATTTCAACTTGGAATGAGAAAACCTGATGTTGATATTTTCGAATTTGCAATTTCTGATAGCAGTTTAAATGCGGAAGAAACGATTTTTATTGATGATTTAAAGGCAAATATCGAAACAGCTCAAAAAACAGGTTTACAAACTTTATGGCTTGATAAATCTAAAGGCGATGATCTTGTAAATATCTTAAATGGATTTTAATATCCAAACAGATTTAATTTCAGAAGTTTCGCGGAGTTTGTAAAGTTTGGTTAATGCTTCTGTCTCGCTTGAATACGTGTAAATAGCAATTCGAATTAAATTTTCGCCAGAATTAAGAATTTCCGGATTAAACCCTTTTTCCCGAAGTTCGTTGGCAAACATTTCTGCGTTTTCTATATTCTTAAAACTTCCGGCAATAATATGAAATTCAGAATATTGAGGTTTGAGTTCTTCCTCGTCTGCCGGACGAGCAGGTTTTTGAGGTTCCTGGTAATAAAGAGCATCTTTCTTTTCTGTATTGTTATCAATGGAATGCACTATCAAGGCTTTTATACTATCAGCTTTTGCAATACTATCTAAATTTCTTTCAGTAATTTCTTTTAGCCTGTTTTCTTCAGTTTGAACAAGAGGATAATTTGTATTCGATGAGGAAAACGTCCTGAAATCAGAAAAACCACTGGTAAAATACCATGCCGAAGCAATTAATAATAAAAAAATAATTACAAAGGAGCCAATTATTACAAGTTTTTTAGAAGATCTTTTTTGTTTGGCAGGCTTGATTTTTGTCGGCTCAAGTTTACTTTTTTTAGCTTTTAAACTAGTTAATCCAAAAGAATCAGTCAGTAAGTTTGAATCTTTGTTTTGTGTAAATATAATTTTTCCTTTCGTGCTTTCTAAAGTTCCTATTTCAGGAAACTCAATTTTTTCACCTTTTTTTAATTTCTGGTTAATCTCTTTTACAAAATTATCGATACGTTTTTTAGATTCTTCTTTCTCGATTTTTTCTTTTTTGGAAATATAATTGCTTAATAGATCGTCCTGATATGAATACTCAGAATTAAATAATATTCTTTTAGATGGTGGTAAAAATTTATTTTCGTTTACATCAAAAGCAGCAGGTTCATACTCGGATACAAATCCCCCCAATCCAGGCAGTATAACCCCCTGATTTGTAAATAATAATTCCTTTATGTAATCGTTTATATTCAAAGCTTTAAATTATTGGAAACAAATATATAGAAAATTATGCTTTAGCCAATAGCATCCAAAGCACTATTAATGAACATTTCATCAACGATTCTCCAAATTTTTATAAATGATTTAAAAATTAAAGATTAAATTAGCAAACCAATAAAGAAGAGCATCTTAAATGAATAAATTGATATTGGTTACAGGAGGTACTGGTTACATTGGTTCACATACCGTTGTAGAATTAATGAATGAGGGTTTTGATGTTGTAATTATCGATAACTTATCAAATTCAGAAAAGTCGGTTTTAAATGGGATTGCTGAAATAACGGGTCGCCGACCGTTTTTTGAGCAGTTCGATATTTGTGATAAAAAACGATTACACGATTTTTTTAGAATTTATAAAAAACTTGATTCGATTATTCATTTTGCAGCTTATAAAGCAGTTGGAGAATCAATTGAAAAACCATTAATGTATTATCAGAACAATCTGACAAGCTTAATGAATTTATTGGAGGGAATGATTGAGTTTAAAATACCTCATTTTGTTTTTTCATCTTCGGCTACGGTTTATGGACAACCAGATCAATTGCCTGTTAATGAAGAAGCTCCATTTAAAACTGCTGACTCTCCTTATGGGAATACAAAACAAATTGCCGAGGAGATAATCAGGGATACCGTAAATGCAAATGATAATCTTAAAGCGATTTCACTGAGATATTTTAATCCAATTGGAGCTCATTCTTCTGCTTTAATTGGGGAACTTCCAAGAGGGGTTCCTAATAATTTAGTCCCATTTATTACACAGACGGCAGCCGGAGTAAGAAATGAGCTTAAAATTTTTGGCGATGATTATAATACACCTGACGGAACTGCTATTCGCGATTATATTAATGTAGTTGATTTAGCTAAGGCGCATGTAGTTTCTATTAAAAGAATGATAGAACAAAAAAGCAAATCCGATCTTGAGATTTTTAATTTAGGAACAGGTAAGGGATCGTCTGTGATGGAAATTGTTAATGCTTTCGAAAAATCAACCGGAGAAAAATTAAATTATAAAATAGTTGGCAAACGAGCAGGTGATGTTGAATCTGTATACGCCGATATAACTTATGCAAATAAAGAGTTGGGATGGAAAGCTGAAATAGGATTGGAAGAAACCTTACTCTCCGCCTGGAACTGGGAAAAATATTTAAGAAATAAAAAAAGATAAAAATGACTCAAAAAACAATTTTAATTACAGGAGGTGCCGGTTTTATTGGTTCGCATGTAGTAAAGCTTTTTGTAACTAAATATCCAAATTACAAAATTGTAAATCTGGATAAACTTACTTATGCCGGTAATCTTGAGAATCTTAAGGATGTTGAAAAAGCACCAAACTATGAATTTATTAAAGGAGATATCGTTGATGATTCTTTTATTTTTGAACTGTTTAACAAATATCAATTTGATGGCATCATTCATTTAGCAGCAGAATCACATGTTGATCGTTCGATAGCTAATCCAAATGAATTTATTAAAACGAATATTGTTGGAACAGTAAATTTATTAAATGCAGCACGTAATAGTTGGAAAGATGATTCTAAAAATAAATTGTTTTATCATATTTCTACTGACGAAGTTTATGGTTCTTTAGGTGATGAAGGATTATTTGTTGAAGACACTTCTTACGATCCCCGAAGTCCTTATTCTGCATCCAAAGCAAGTTCTGATCATTTGGTAAGAGCATATTATCACACATTTAAATTACCGGTTGTTATTACCAATTGTTCGAATAACTATGGACCAAATCAGTTTCCCGAAAAATTGATTCCTTTAGCAATAAATAATATCAAAAGCAATAAGCCAATACCTGTTTATGGAAAAGGTGAGAATATTAGGGACTGGCTTTTTGTTGAAGATCATGCAAATGCAATTGATTTGGTATTTCATAAGGGGAATGTTGGCGAAACATATAATATTGGAGGTAATAACGAGTGGACAAATATTAGTCTTATTTATTCTCTTTGTAAAATCATGGATAAAAAATTAGCAAGAAAAGAAGGAGAATCGGCACAATTAATAACATTTGTAAAAGATAGGGCAGGTCATGATTTACGATATGCGATAGATTCTTCAAAAATACAAAACGAGCTGGGATGGAAACCATCACTTCAATTTGAAGAAGGATTAGATAAAACTGTTGATTGGTATCTTTCAAATTCAGAATGGCTCGATCATATTCTAAGCGGGGATTATGAAAAGTATTATGAAGAACAATATCATAAGAGATAAAAAAGTAAAAAAGAGGGTGTCCAAAAAGATTAAAAAATGAAAATTAGCCACTAAAACTCAAAGGCTCAAAGAGTCACAAAAATCAAATAATCAGCACGTTATAATTTTGTGAATCTTTGTGATTTAGTGCCTTTGTGGCGAATATTTATCTTTCTGGAAACCCCCTTTGGAGTTAGATAATAAAGTTT
>DMBU01000177.1 GCA_003446015.1 Bacteroidales bacterium
GGTGGAACCGCATGATTAAAATAATCATTATCGTTTGTGATTAATTAATAATTATTTTAATCATGTTTGTTTCATATTGAGTTTTAATTTGATCTTTTTGACACTAAAAAAAGAGAAAGGTTTACTTTCTCTTTTAACGAAAACAAAGTTGCTGAATTTATTTGAAAATTGCAACAGCCTTTTCACCAGTTGATTTAACATAGGCCCTAAACATCATGTTGGAATTAAACGGCATTGAAACATTACCGTTTTTATCAACGGCAATGCAACCGCCAACACCACCAGCCTCCACCAGTTTTTTATTAATTACTAAATCAGAAGCTTCTGATAAACTCAGGTTTTTATATTCCATTAAGGCAGAAATATCGTGGGCAACGGTATAACGAATAAAAAACTCACCATGACCAGTTGCAGAAACTGCGCAGGTTTTGTTGTTTGCATATGTTCCGGCTCCAATGATTGGTGAATCACCAATACGTCCGTACTTTTTATTTGTCATTCCTCCTGTTGAAGTTCCAGCAGCAAGGTTTCCGTATTTATCGAGAACTACGCATCCTACAGTGCCATGTTTATCTACCTTAAGAATATTTTGAAGGCTGTTCCATCGATCTTCAGTAAAAAAGTACGATGAATCAACAATGTTAAGTCCTTGCTCGGATGCAAACTTCGAAGCACCTTTTCCCGAAAGCAAAACATGCTCGGAATTTAACATTACTTTTAAGGCGGCCGAAATAGGATTTTTTACATCTCTAACCCCGGCAACAGCCCCGGCAGTTAAATCAGAACCTTGCATGATTGAAGCATCAAGCTCGTTGTGTCCATCGTTTGTAAATACAGCTCCTTTGCCAGCATTAAATAATGGGCAATCCTCTAAAAAATTAATTGTTTTTTCAACAGCTTCAGTACACGTGCCTCCATTTTTTAATATTGTTTCACCTATATGAATTGCTTCAGAAAGTTTTTCCTTATATTCCGCTTGTTGTTCTTCATTTATATCTCGGTTACTGGCATTTCCGGCTCCTCCATGAATAACAATTACATATTCAGGTTTATTTACATCTTCATTTTTATGATTGCAACTAAGCACAAGGAATGATAAAATGAAAATGAACGAGATTCTTAAAATAATGTTTTTCATACATCTAATTGATTTAATATAAACTTTTAACTAAAATAACAATAATTTTGCATTTGCATTTAATTCTTAATAAGAAATGAAACAACGTTTAAAAGTATTTGGTATTTACACGATATTTTGGATCGTTTTTTTTGTAATAGCCCGTTTATTATTTCTGTTCTATGAATATTCATTTTCGTTTAATTTGAGCTTAAAAGAATGGCTTTTAGTTATATTGAATGGCTTAAGAATGGACCTGTCGACAACAGGTTACATTTTAGGTGTAGTTGGATTGCTTCTTATTTTCACAAGCTTTACGAATGGTAAATGGATAAATAGAATTCTTCATCCATTTACATTCATTATTTTGATAATTACTACAAGCATTGTAATTGTTGATTTAGAGCTATATAGAAACTGGGGTTACAGAATGGATGCTACTCCGCTTTTATATATTACCAAACCGAAAGAAGCTATGGCTTCTACAGCATGGTGGTTAAATATTCTTTTATTACTATCAACTATTGCTATCGTCTTTTTAGGTTCGCTCATGTATAAAAGAAAAATTTATCCCCAGGTTTTAAAAATCAAGAAATCTAATTTTTTAACCACTTTTCTTCTTTTAATTTTAACCGGAAGTATGATTCTGCCAATACGAGGTGGAATTGGCATTGCTCCAATGAATACCGGAATGGTTTATTTCAGCGAAAATAAGTTTGCTAATCATGCAGCAATAAATGTAATTTGGAACGTAATGAATTCGCTTGTTTATCGTAAAAATACAGAGCGAAGCTATAATTTTATGGATAATAGTAAAGCAGAAAAAATAACTTACGACTTGAATAAAGCTCATATGAAGTCAACTCAAGTTGTCATAAAAAAAACTCCAAATGTTGTTCTTATTATATTAGAAAGTTTTTCATCAAAAGTTACCGGAGCAGTTGGTGGAAAATGGGATGCAACTCCACGTTTTGATCAATTAGCAAAAGAGGGATTGTTATTCACAAATTTTTATGCAAATGGTGATCGCAGTGATAAAGGGATTCTTTCAATTTTAAGTGGATATCCCGGTCAGCCAACAACATCGATTATTAAGGATCCAGCTAAAACGCAATCCTTGCCTTCTTTATTTAGTAGTTTTAAATCATTGAATTATGAAACATCTTTCTATTATGGCGGTGATATTGATTTTGCTAATATGCGTTCCTATTTTTTAAATTCAGGAACTGAACATATTATAAGCGTAGATGATTTCAGTTCTGATTTAAACGATTCAAAATGGGGTGTCCACGATGAGCATTTATTTGATTACCTGTACAATGATTTACTGAAAAATGAGCAGCCTTATTTTAAAGCAATATTCACATTAAGCAGTCATGACCCATTTGAGGTTCCAATGGCTCCAGTTTTCGAAGGAAACGATCGTGCCACAAAATTTTTAAATTCAGTTTATTATACGGATAGTTGTTTGGGCAATTTTTTTGATAAAGCTAAAGAAACCGACATTTGGAATAATACATTATTCATTTTAGTTGCAGATCATGGCAGTGTTAGGCCTGGAAATTCACAAAACCACGATATAGATAAATTTAAAATACCCATGCTCTGGTTGGGTGGAGTTCTAAACGATTCAATTAAGATAAATGACCGAATTGGTTCTCAGATTGATATTCCTGCAACTTTGTTAAGTCAACTAAATGAATCTTCACAAGATTTTTCGTTTAGTAAAGATATGTTTTCAGACGATAATGCAGAATTTGCATTTTATGCTTTTAATGATGGATTTTGCTTTATAACAGACTCAACAAAAGCAATCTACGATAATATCGGAAACGATGTTTTATATTTTGAGGGTGATTATGAGAAGGATATTATTAAAGGCAAAGCTTATTTACAAACTTTAATGAACGATTTTATTTCCCGTTAAGAATTAACTTATCGATTGTTTCTAAAAGAAAATATGATTTAATTGGTTTTGGAATATATTCATTGCAACCAGCTTTCAGGCATAAGTCTCTTTCGTTTTTATGAACATAGGCAGTTTGTGCTATTATTGGCAAATGGCTTTTCTGTGCTTTTATTTGCTTAGTTGCCTCTATACCATCAAGCACGGGCATTTGAATATCCATGAGTACCAAATCAAATTCTTCATTTAAGCATTTATCAACAGCTTCTTTTCCATCTTTAACACGAATTAAATTAGCGTGAGTTCTGGCCAATGAAGCTTTAATCACAACAAAGTTGGTATCTTCATCTTCTGCAATTAATATTTTTTTCCCTGCCCAGTTATAAATTTTGGTATTAATTGAATTTTTAGTGTTGAGCTCAACTAACGAAACCTTTTCTTTAAGTGTAAAATAGAATATTGAACCAATTCCTAAATTCGATTCAACCCAAATATCCCCGCCTAATAAATTAACAAGTTTTTTTGTAATGGTTAATCCAATCCCTGTTCCTCTGTAAAGTTTTGTTCTGTCTTCAATTTTTGTAAAATGATTAAATATCGTGTTGGTTTTTTCTTCAGGAATACCAATACCTGTATCTCTCACGTAAAAAATTGGTTCGTCGTTTTGATTCGTATCAAAACCAAATTCAATAAATCCCTTATTTGTATATTTTAATGCATTATTTAATAAATGGGTAAATATTTGATTAAACCTGATCTCATCACTTTCGATAAAAACCATTAAATCACCAAAAGGGTTATGGAGCAATAATTCTATTTCCGGTTTATTTTCTTTTAGTTTTTCTTTTTCGAATTTTAAATAAATGTCGTTAAGTGCTTTAGAAATACAGAATCTTTTATTCGTTAACTTAATATTGCCTGAATCAAGCTGGGATATATCAATGATATCATCAATTAATTTAAGCAACATTACACTGCTTGCATAAATCTGCTCAGCAAATTCTTTTCGTGAATCCTGATCTACATTTGGCTCTGCAATTAATTCAGAGAAACCAATTATTGCATTCATCGGGGTTCTAATCTCATGCGACATATTTGTTAAAAAAGAAGTTTTCAATCTATCCGATTCTTCAGCTTTTTCTTTCGCCTCTTCGAGTTTTTGTTCAGATTCGACTCTTTCTGATATATCGCGAAAAATAGCATAAATAGCAACTTGTCCTTCATCTATTATTATTGGTGTTCCCCAAAGCGATACATCGACTATTTCGCCATTCTTTTTTTTGCGTTTAGTATCCGTTTTAATTACTTTACCTTTAGAAATTTCAGTTGTTAAACATTGCCCCTCTGACTTAAAAGCAAGAGTAGATATAAGATCTTCAATGTTTTTATGTAAAGCTTCTTGTTTTGTATAACCAAATAGTGCTGTAAATTCTCTGTTAATATTTATTATATTACTTGAGTTATCAATAATTGCAATAGCTTCCGGACTATTTTCAAATAATTCTTTGAAGTAAGCTTTTTCTATTTGAAGTGCATATTCTGATCTCATTTTTTGAATTGAAGCAGTAATTTGGTTTGATAAGATCTCAAGTATGGTAAGATCATTATGATTAAAAGCCTTTTCATTATCGAAACTTTGAACGCCAAGCACTCCAATAAATTTTTCGTTATTTACCAAAGGCACTCCTAGCCATTGTTTTGATAATTTTCCTTCAATATCAATTTTACCAGTATTTTGCAATTCAAGAATCTCTTTATAATCCAACAGGACAGACTTCTTATTCTTTTGAACATAACCAACAAGATTCCCGTTAGCAGGAAATGTTTTGAATGTTTCTACATGATCAATTAGATATGGAATGCTAAACTTATCTGATGTTTCATCATACAGAGCAATGTAAAAGTGCTTTGCATCAATCATTGATTTCAGATTTTCTTTTATGGTTTGTATAAGTTGATAAAGATTTTCAGTATAGTTAACTGCATTTGAAATGTTGTAAACAACATCGCGGATTTTTTCTTGTCTTTTAAATTCGGTAATGTCTTCACCCATTCCTAATATATATTCAGGATTCCCATTTTCATCATTAATAACAGATGCAGTAAGTTTAAGCCAAAATAAACTTTTATCCTTCCTTATATACATTTGCTCTGCCTGATATTTAACAAGCTTTGATGAAAACATGGCACTTATAAATTCTTTAGCCTTTTCTCTTTTCTCTTCAGGTATTACATCAAGGTAGGTCATTGTTTTTAACTCATCGGGTAAATAACCGAAAAGATTAAGGAAAGAGTTGTTGAAATTAACAATATTCCAATTTTTATCAATAATAGCGATGCCTATTCCCGCTTCTTTAAATATAGAATGAAACAAGCTATTCTGATTAGCATAAGAATCCAAATTAGTAAATGACTCAGAACTTTTTTCTTTGAGTTCTCCAATTTCTTTACGGAGTTTTAGAATCTCCTTTTCAAGTTCTTCTTTTGATTTATGCGACTCCAATTTACTCATAAGGAAATTAACTCCAATGTTATATTTAACTCAAAAATCCAGAATATTTTAATTAAGTGCAAATAAATCAGGTTCTAAAGAGTATTGATTTTGACAAATGGTTAATAAAGGTCATTCATTTAATTAATAATGGTGATGAACATTATTTCAATACTTGTGTTAATCAAAAAACAATTGCTATTACTTAAAAATTGACATTGGAATATTTTCATAATAACTTTATAAATCATCACTAAAAAAACAAAACTATGGCAGACTTAACTACAAGTTATATGGGATTAAAATTGCGTAATCCTATTATTGCAGCAAGTTCGGGATTAACTAATTCTATTGAGGATATTAAAGAGTTTGAAGAAAATGGCGTTGGAGCTATTGTCTTAAAATCTATTTTCGAAGAAGAAATCAGAAGAGAACTTGCAAAAGATTTGGGTAAAATGAATATGGACAATTTTCTTTACCCCGAAACCATGGATTATTATGATAATTACGCCGAAGACGATTCTCTTACAAAATACCTAAGATTAATTCGTGAAGCTAAGAAAGCTGTGAGTATTCCAATAGTTGCAAGTATAAATTGTGTGAGTGCAGAAAAATGGCCATATTATGCCGAAACCTTGCAGGAAGCTGGTGCTGATGCATTGGAATTAAACGTATTTGTTATGCCATCAGATTTTGAAAAATCAAGCGAAGAAAATGAGAAAGTGTATTTTGATATCGTGAAAGAAGTTAAAAAGCATGTTAAAATTCCAATATCTTTAAAGATTAGCTATTACTCATCTAATCTGGGATCTTTTATACAAAAGCTTTCGAATACCGGAATAAGCAGTATCGTAATGTTTAATCGTTTTTATAGCCCCGATATTGATATTAATAATTTAGAGATTTTATCGACTAATGTTACAAGCTCTGCTTCAGAATTACCTATTTCGTTGCGTTGGATTGGGATAATGCATAATCGTGTTGGTTGCGATTTGGCGGCTTCAACAGGAATCCATGATGGTACTGCAATAATAAAGCAATTATTAGCAGGTGCAAATGCTGTTGAAATAGCGTCTGCATTTTATAAAAATGGAAAAGGAATTCTTAAAGATATGCTTAAAGATATCACAGTATGGATGGATCAAAAAGGTTATAAAACCTTGAACGATTTTAGAGGTAAAATGAGTCAGGATAAAGCAAAAAATCCCGCTGCATATGAGCGAATGCAGTTTATGAAATATTTTGCCGGGAAGGGATTATAACTAGAAACAAAGCTGAAGCCTGCATTTTGCAGGCTTTTTTTTTATAAAAAAATTAGTTTAGTTAAATTGTTAACTTTTTCGATTAGCGGAATGCAATATTATTAAAGCATTATTTGCATTTTTGTATTTATGTATGCCATTATCGATATAGAAACAACCGGTTTAAGTCCTTCTGCTGAACGTATTATTGAAATTGCAATATATATTCATGATGGTGAAAAAATTGTAAAAGAATATACCAGCCTGATTAATCCGGAAAGACGCATTTCACCACATATTACACAAATAACAGGAATAACCAACGAAATGGTTAGCAATGCACCAAAATTTTGGGAAATAGCTAAGGATATTGTGATTTTAACAGAAGGAAAATCTTTTGTTGCACATAACGCTACGTTTGATTTTAATTTTATTCGTAACGAATTTAAAAGTTTGGGATATGATTATAAGAGAAATCGATTATGTACTGTAAAACTTAGCCGTAAAATCCTTCCTGGTTTAAAATCCTATAGCCTTGGTAAATTATGTGATAATTTAAATATTAAAATTGATGGACGACACCGTGCTGCTGGTGATGCATTAGCTACAGTAAAGTTATTTGAACATTTATTAAAAACTGACCCGACTCTTGGAATGCTTAATTCAAGCAAGTTCTATCATATTGATGCTTCGGTAATTAAAAATTTGCCTGAAGAGCCAGGAGTGTATTATTTTCACGATCATAATGGCGAAGTTGTTTATATTGGTAAAAGTAAGAACCTCCGAAACAGAGTATTTTCACATTTTAGTAACGAAAAATCTGATCGGACTTTAAAAATGATCGATGAAATTCATCATATTTCATATGAACTTACAGGGAGTGAATTAATTGCTCTTTTATTGGAGTCTGATGAAATAAAAACACAAAAACCAAAGTTTAATCGAAGACAACGCAGAACCGCCGGACACTATGGCATATATGCCTATACTGATGAGCATGGTTACATTTGTTTTAAGGCAGATGATATTAAAAGAGAAATTCCGATTGCTTCATTCAATTCGGCAAAAGAAGCTCGCGAAAGGCTGTATGTTCTGTCAGAGAAATATCAATTGTGTCAGAAATTATGCGGGCTATACGAAACAACAGGTGCTTGCTTTTATTATCAGTTAAAACATTGTAAAGGTGCATGTATTCATGAGGAATCTCCCGCAAATTATAACCTAAGAACTCAGGCATTATTAGACGAATTATCGTATAACTGGGATAATTTTTTTATTATTGATACCGGACGTGATGAAAATGAGAAATCGATAGTAAAAATTGAAAATGGTAAGTATATTGGTTTCGGGTATATCGATTCTGAATTTATTGGAAATGATATTCAAAACCTTTCGGATGTTATAAAAATATATCCTGATAACAGGGATGTTCAGCAAATTATAAGATCTTATCTTAAGCAACATAGTGTGGAGATGTTGATTAAATTTTAATCTCTCAGGATTTAATTTAGTTAATAGTTGATAGTTGTAATTTGATAATAAAGCTAGAATTTGTATATTTAAAGTTCCTTGAAATGGAAACTTAACCCTAAAATCAATTAAATACAATGAATAAGAAGTTCCTTGTCCCAATAATTATAGTTGGTGTAATCATATTAATTTTAGCAGGAAGTTGGTTAATGTGGTTTTTTAAAGCTGAACGATCAATGAATATTTATATTCTCGACAAAACAGTTCCAACCATGGAACGTGCAGAACATAAGTCTTTTAACTGGATTTTAGATCATAATCGCTATTTAAAACCTGATGGTGATTTGTACAATATCAATAAAGATTATTATGGTTTTTTCCCTATTAACAGTAAATCGCAGGAATTTGATTTTAAAAGTGTTCGTATTCACGAGATTGAAGATGTGGCAAATGACTATGATATGCTTTATTATACCGATACATATGGTGTTTATTATAACGAATGGTATAAAAAAGGAGCATCAGACGTTAAACATACACAAAAGGTTTACGGAGGTTTAAACCAAAACGATTATTTGTTGCTAAAAGAAATGAAAGAACTGGGTAAACTTATTATAACTGAATTTAATTTATATGATGCGCCTACCAATGGTTTAATTCGGGAAAAAGTCGAAGATATGTTTGATATAAACTGGAGCGGGTGGACAGGAAAGTATTTTTCAAGCCTTGATACAACTGAAGGCAACAAATTCCCTCAGTGGATTGTGAATTTGTATATGGAGCAAAACAATAACCAATGGCCATATAAGCATGCAGGAATTGTTTTAGTTCATAAATTTGGAACAATTGCTATTTTAGAACAAGGAACACATTTAACTCAGGAAATTCCCTTTATTATTGCCAAACAAGAAACGATGAGTCGGTTCGGTGTTCCCGAAATGGTTCACTATCCCCAATGGTTCGATATTACTTTCTCTGGTGATAAAAATGATGTGTTGGCAAATTTTAAAATACATGTTAATGCAAGCGGCGATTCTATTTTACGTTATTACAATCTTAAACCTGTTTTCCCTGCCGTAATTGAGCATATTGGAGATTATAAGTTCTATTATTTCGGAGGTGATTTTGCTGAAAATAAAGTAAATAATAAAACAGCATTCTTAGAAGGATATCATAATGTTGTATCTTTTTTAAACAGCCCAAATTATAATAATTCCGATAAATTTTTCTGGCAGTTTTATGTTCCTATGATGACGGAAATTCTCGATGATTATTATAATACTCTTGAAAGATAATTTCAGGTTTATCTCTTTTTTCAGAAGAAGTTTTGATAAAATATAATTGAATTTTCTAAGGCATTCTTTTTGTTTTGTGATACCAAATAATTTAAATGTAAAATCATGAGAGATAAAAATGATTTAAAATTAGCCGTACTTATTGATGCTGATAATATTCCTTACTCAAATATTAAGGGAATGCTCGACGAGATTGCAAAATTTGGTGTTCCTGCTATTAAAAGAATATATGGCGATTGGACCAAACCAACTGTTGCAGGATGGAAACCTGCATTGCTCGAACACGCAATTACGCCAATTCAACAATACAGTTATACAACAGGAAAAAATGCTACAGATTCGGCCATGATTATTGATGCAATGGATATTTTACATAGCGATAAGGTTGATGGTTTTTGCCTGGTATCAAGCGATAGCGATTTTACAAGATTAGCAACAAGATTAAGAGAGTCAGGGATGTTAGTTATTGGTATTGGCGAAAAGAAAACACCCAGACCATTTATTGTTGCTTGTGATAAATTCATTTACATCGAAATTATTGGCGCTGTTGAAATAGCTAAATCCGCAGCAAAATCAGCCACAAAAAGTCAGGTTGCATCAACAAAATTTGATTCAATCGACAATAAATTCATTCAATTATTGAAAACATCAATAGAAGATATTGCAGATGATAATGGTTGGGCATTCTTAGCAGAGGTAGGGGCATTTATTAATAAAAAGAAACCCGACTTTGATCCACGAAATTATGGATTTCAAAAACTCACGCCTCTAATAAAATCATTAGGTGAACATTTCGAAGTAGATGAAAGAGAAGTTGAAAAGACACATATTAAACATATTTATGTTAGAATTAAAAAATAAAAAGTAATGAAAAAAGAAAAACTATATCGTGTTGCAGGAGTAATATTAATAAGTGTAACTGGCTTAATAATAATTTCATCCTGTGCTAACAAAGAAGTTGTAGATGCTTGTCTTGAAGGTCAGACTTATGGTTTTTGGGGAGGATTATTCCACGGAATAATTGCTCCGTTCGACTTAATAGCAATGCTAATTAGAGATGATGTTACTGTTTATGCCCAAAATAATAATGGAGCATGGTATGCCTTTGGCTTTATTCTTGGTAGTGGTGGCTGGGGTATTTTAGGAAGTAAAGGTGCAAATTCTAAGAGACGAAAAAGAAGAGAGTAAAAATTATTACAAAATGAAACAAATACTTTTGTTAATCGCACTTATTTTGGTTTTAAGTTTAACTTCTTGCCAATCAACAGTTGATATTGAAAAACTTGAAAAAGAATTACTTCAATTACATCATAAAACCATTGAAGCACATTTAAATAAGGACGCGGGCTTTTTTATTGAGGATATATCTGAAAATTATATGCAAGTTCATAATGGCGAATTTGTTTATCCACAGAAAGAAGACATTTATAACATGTTTACACATTATTTAAACAGTACTGATTTTTTGGTTTATGAAGATGTTAGCGAACCCATTGTTAGAGTAGCAAATGATGGTTCAATCGGTTGGACCATAGTACAGGTAAACGTAAAGGGAGAGCAGAAACAGGAAAACGATTCTATTCTTACATTTGACAATACTTTTGCATGGATTACAATGTATGAAAATATAAATGGTAAATGGATTAGATTAGGTGAAGTTGATAACGTAAAAGTTAGTGATTAAAAATATTATTCTAAGTAAGTTATACAAACTAAAATAAGGAAATATGAAATAAGCATAAGTAAAATAAACATTTACACACCACTCCAAATGATTATTTTACTTATCGATTCCATGTGACCTTAAAAAAAATTAAAAAATAAACACATGAAAAACATTTATACACTACTAATTATTAGTCTTTTATTAAGTTTTGGGGCTAATGCTCAGCTGGTTAAAGATCTTAAAAAAGCTGCAGGTAAGATTGTTAATGAAACTTCGAGTACAGGATTATCTGAAGAAGAGGTTGGAAAGGCATTAAAGGAGGCATTAACCATAGGAATAGAAAAAGGGGTGGCTCAATTATCCAAGCCTGATGGCTATTTTAAAGATCCTGAGATTAAAATCCCAATGCCAGATGAAGCAAAATCTGTTGAAGAAAAACTTCGTGCAATAGGTCAGGGTAAAGCAGTTGATGATGCCATTGAATCGATGAACCGCGCTGCCGAAGATGCTGCAAATGGAGCTAAAGATATTTTTGTTACAGCAATAAAACAATTGACCTTAAAAGATGTAATGAATATTTTAAATGGCAGTAACGATGCAGCAACACGTTTTCTTGAAGATCATACGCGTTTACAATTGGTTGAAAAATTTAAACCTGTTATTAAAGTATCGTTAGATAAAGTAGGAGCAACCAAGTATTGGAATGTTGTCTTTACAACTTATAACAAATTACCTTTTGTAAAAAAGGTAGACCCAGATCTGGTTGAATATGCTACCAACAAAGCTATTGATGGTTTATTTGTGCAAATAGCAAAACAAGAACTGGAAATTCGAAAGAATCCTGCAGCCCGAATTACTGATTTGCTCAAAAAAGTTTTTGGATAGGAGTAGTTCCTTTAAGCATTCAAGTTTATTTTGTTAAAATACCCTTTCATTTACTAAGAAAACACGCTCGTCGTGTTTTCTTTTTTTTAGTTGGGTATACAGTATACTTTTAATCTGATAAATTGATTAATAACTAATTATTCTATTTTACAAATCAGTCTTTAATTTATATCTTTATTCGATTAAAATCATGCTCTTGAGAAAACTCAACCAATTATTTTCATTTTTGCGATTATTAAAGTTATTGATAATCTTTTCGTTGGTTTTACAAACCATAATAATTAGCTATAACTATTTTAGCGGATATTATAATATACCAGACTTTGCCAATTTTATTAGAAGGCTTTTATATGGTTCTTTCTTTACTGTAATAGCAGGCTTTCTAATTGCATATCCTAATCTATTCATTATACACTTTTTAAATAGTTCGTTTTCGTGGAATAAACATGTTGTAAAACGAATAAGCGTACAATTATTATGTACTATTTTATTTGCAGTTATTGTATCTACGATTATTACACTTTTGGTGAATTGGATTGATGCCTATGATCAAAAATTGCATTCGGTTTTAATTACTAATGCTCTCATTTTTTCTGTGGTGAATATCATTTTAATGACCATACTTGAAGCATTAATATTTTTTAATGACAGCAAAGAATCTAAAATCAAAGCAGAGAATCTTGAAAAAGAATTGTCTCAAATTAAATTCGAAGTGTTAAAAAATCAGATCAACCCGCATTTTATGTTTAACAGTTTGAATGTACTATCGGGTTTAATCGAAAATGATGTAGCTAAAGCTCAGCAGTTTATTGATGAATTTTCAATGATTTATCGTTATGTTCTTGAAACTATTGAAAAACCTGTTGTAAGCTTGAATGAAGAATTAGGTTTTGTACGTTCCTACATTTTCCTTCAACAAATTCGATATGGCGAAGATCTTTTAATGGAAGTAAATATTCCTGCACATTTACTTAATTTGTATTTACCTCCATTATCGTTGCAAATTGTTTTGGAAAATGCAATTAAGCATAATGTAATTAGTACATCTAAGCCTTTAAAAATTGAAATTTTTCACGATCAAAGTTGGCTATCGGTTAGAAATAATATTCAGGCTAAAATTTCATCAGCTTACTCTTCCGGATTAGGACAAAAAAATATGATTAAGCGATATTCCATGATAAGTGATAAAATACCCGAATTTATAGTTGAAGCCACACATTATCTTGTTAAACTGCCATTATTAGAAAATGAATAACATGAAAGCCATAATTATTGAAGATGAGAAAGTAGCTGCTGAAAGACTTGAAAAGATGTTAAAAGAAGTAGCTCCAAATTTAAATGTTATTGCTAAGTTAGGTTCAATTCAGGATTCAGTCGATTGGCTAAAGAAAAATCAATGCGATATTATTTTTTTAGATATTCAGCTTTCCGATGGTATCAGTTTTTCAATTTTTGAGCAGGTAACTGTTAAAACCCCAATCATTTTTACAACTGCTTATGATCAGTATGCCATTAAAGCTTTTAATTTAAATAGCATCTCGTATTTACTTAAACCAATCAGAAAAAATGAACTGGAAGAAAGCCTGAATAAATTAGAAAGTCTGAAATCTGCATTTAGCATCGATTTTGAAAGTTTACTTTCGGGAATTCAAGGAAAAAAACTAGAATTTAAAAAACGCTTCTTAATACAAATTGGTGATAAACTAAAGAAAATTGAAACAACTGATATTGCGTATTTTTATGCATTTGATAAAAGTGTTTTTATTAAAACTTTCCAAAATACATCATGTGCAGTAGATTATACCCTTGATGCACTTGAAAATATTCTCGACCCCAATCAATATTTCAGGATAAACCGAAAATATATTGTAAACATAGGAGCTATTTCCGAAATGTTAGCCTATTCCCGCAGCAGAGTCAAACTTAACTTAAAACCACCTGCCGACGATGAGCTTGATACAATAGTAAGTATTGATCGATCAAGTGAATTTAAAAAATGGATGAATCAATAAATACTACAAACATTTTATATTCCTTCGTTTTTACAACTAATTTCTTTGTATTAACCTGATTAAATATTAGTTTAGGATGATTTTTATTTAAAATTGATTCAAAAAATGAGCGCAATCACTTCATTAGATCAAATGGTAAAACATTTAATCCAAACAGGATTAAATAAACGAATTGCGGTAGCTGTTGCCGAAGATGAAAATACAATTAGTGCATTAATAGAAGCAAAAGAAATGGGTTTTGCTACACCAATTTTGATTGGAGATAAAAGCAAGATTGCAGATGTTTTAGCTGGTGCTAATTCCAACGCAGAGGATTTTAAAATAGTGGATATTCAGGATCATTCTTTGGCTGCAAAAGAAGCTGTTCGTATGGTGCGAATGGAAGAAGCCGATGTATTAATGAAAGGATTAATAGGAACTGATAAATTCCTGAAAGCAGTGTTGGATAAAGAAACCGGATTATTACCTCAAAAGGCTGTTATGAGTTATGTTTGTGCCCTAGAGTTGCCTAAATACGATAAGCTCTTATTTGTTTCAGATACAGCGGTATTGCCTTATCCAGATTTAAACCAGAAAATTGCAATGGTAAACTATACCATTCAAATGACAAAAAAGTTTGGTATTGATAATCCGAAAATAGCATTAATTGGCGCATCAGAAAAAGTGAATGATAGTTTTCACTATAGCACTGATTACACCCAAATTTGCAAGATGGTTGATCGTGGACAAATCCCACATTGCACGATTGATGGCCCGTTGGATATATTCCTTGCTTGTGATAAAGAAAGCGTGAAGATAAAAGGTGTTCCTACACCAATAAATGGTGAAGCTGATGCTTTGATATTTCCTTCACTCGAATCGGCGAATAGCTTTTACAAAGGATTAATGCTGTTTGGCGGAGGAGAACTTGCAGGATTAATACAAGGTACTATAAAACCAGTTGTAGTAATGTCGCGCAGCGAAAGTCAGAAATCAAAATTTTATTGTGTGGCATTATCGTGTTTAATGGCATAGAAGCTTCAATAATTAACATAAATTATGAAAAAGCTTCAAGTTCATTTGAAGCTTTTCTTTTATCTTTGAAAAGTTAAAACCATATATTATGTCTGAAAATCTTAATGTTTCGTGCATACAAACTGATCTTGTTTGGGAAAATACGGATCAGAATTTAAAAGAATTCACAGCTAAATTTGATTTATTACCTTCGGATTCAGAGCTGGTAATTTTACCTGAGATGTATACAACCGGTTTCTCTATGAATCCTGAGAAACTAGCTGAAAAAATGAATGGAAAATCATTTATATGGATGAAAGAACAATCAGCAAGGATAGAAAAGATTATTGTTGGCAGTTTAATTATTAAAGAGGATAATAAGTATTTCAACAGGTTAATAGCAATGTTCCCGAATGGAGAATATTTTACTTATGATAAAAGACACTTATTCCGCATGGGTAAAGAGCATGAGCATTATTCACGCGGAGAAAGTAAAATCATTTTTAAACATAAATCATGGCGAATTTGTCCTTTAGTATGTTACGATTTACGATTTCCTGTTTGGAGTCGGAATAAAAACAATTACGACTTGTTGATATATGTTGCAAATTGGCCTGATAGCAGGCGGGAGGTATGGAAAAGTTTGCTTGTGGCACGAGCTTTAGAAAATCAGGCCTATGTAATTGGTGTAAATCGGGTAGGAGAAGACGGTGAAAGTTTAAGTTATGCAGGTGATACAATGATAATTAGTCCAAAAGGAAAAATTTTAAGGAATACAAATGAATATCAAAGCGAAATAATGAATGTAGAAATATCGTTAGATGAGTTAAATCAATTCAGGGAAAAATTTCCAGTAATGCTTGATGCTGATGATTTCAAAATACTTTAAAGATGCTACCAAAAATAAATTTCGATCAAAAAACTGAAGGAACGATTACCGAAAGGGAACGAAAAAAAATTATAACAAAATATCGCGAATTACTCAAATTATCTGAAGATTTTACGCAAAAAAAGGAACTTGAATTAATCCGAAAAGCTTTTGATGTTTCTTTAAATGCTTTACACGATAAAAGGTCTGCTTCAGGTGATCCTGCTATCTTAGATACAATTGAAATAGCCATAATTGTTGTTAGCCAGATCGGACTTGGGACCAGATCAGTAGTGTCAACGCTATTGTTTCAGGCTGTAATCGATAATAAGCTTACCTTAATCGAAATCGAAAAGGAATTTGATAAAAGCATTATGCTTATTGTTGATGGATTAGTAAAAATGTCAGATTTAAGTACAAAAACAGCTGCAAACCAGGCTGAGAACTTTAGGCAAATGCTTTTAACCTTAGCAGAGGATGTTCGTGTGATCTTAATTAAGATGGCCATTTTGCTTCATGAAATGAGAGGCCTGAACAATATGCCCGAGGATTACCAAATTAAAACCTCGCTTGAAACATTCTCGTTGTATGCTCCATTAGCGCATCGTTTGGGTTTATATACCATAAAATCAGAGCTGGAAAATCTTTCCATGAAATATACCGAAAATGAGAAGTATAAAGAGATTATTAAGAAACTTAAAAATACTACCGCTAAACGAGAACGATTTATCAAGAAATTTACTGCTCCAATTGAGAAAGAATTGCAGGAGCAAGGACTTGAATATGAAATAAAAGGACGACCGAAATCTGTTTTTTCTATCTGGCAAAAAATGAAAAAACAAAATGTTGAATTTGAAGAAGTTTATGATGTATTTGCTATACGTATCATTTTAAATTCAAAACCTAACAAAGAAAAAGCTGATTGTTGGCGCACATATTCTATTGTAACAGATTTTTATCAGCCTAATCCAAAGCGATTACGTGATTGGATCTCGATTCCAAAATCGAATGGATATGAATCATTGCATACTACTGTTGTCGGACCTGAAAGTAAATGGGTCGAAGTACAGATTCGAACAAAACGCATGGACGAAATTGCTGAAAAAGGTTATGCAGCACACTGGCGGTATAAAGGAGTTAAAGCTGAAAAGGGAATTGATCAGTGGATGCAAAAAGTTCGTGAGGTTATCGAATCAAATGGTAATACAAATGGCGATACGATTGATGATCTAAAATTAAATCTATACAATAAAGAGGTTTTTGTGTTTACACCTAATGGCGATCTTAAGAAATTGCCTGCAGGAAGTACTGTTCTCGATTTTGCCTATGATATTCATTCCGATGTAGGAAATCAATGCGTGGGTGCAATGATAAACCATAAGAATGTTACTATTAAGCAACAATTGCAAAATGGCGATCAGGTAAGTATTGTTACATCAAAAACCCAAAAACCAAAAACAGACTGGTTGAGTTTTGTGGTAACTTCAAAGGCTAAATCAAAAATAAAATCGACGCTACGCGAAGAAAAATTTAAGGAAGCAGAAACGGGTAAAGAATTATTAAAACGAAGGTTGAAAAACTGGAAAATTAAATTCGACGATCTGTTAATTAATAATTTATTAAAACAGTATAAACTTAAAACTCCTGTTGATCTCTATTATGCAATTGCCACAGAAAAAATTGATATCACACATATTAAAGACGTTCTTGTTGAGAGTAAAAAAGAAACTGAACCGGATAAAGAAATAAGTGATCAGATTGAAACGCTTGAACCAGAAAAGGAAAAATCGTATCAGAGTGATTATTTAATTATTGATGACAAAATAGAAAATGTTGATTATAAGTTGGCAAAGTGCTGTAGCCCTATATTCGGAGATTCTATTTTTGGTTTTGTAACGGTAAGCGAAGGGATTAAAATACATCGTACAACCTGTCCTAACGCACGACAATTAGTCGAAAGATATAATTATCGAATTTTAAAAGCACAATGGACAAAAAGTGCCGCTAAACAATCTTTTCAGGCAACTATTAGAATTACAGGGGTTGATGATCTGGGAATGTTAAATAAAATTACTGATATTATTTCCAAGGATTTAAGGGTTAGAATGCGATCTGTTTCTATGGATTCTAATGATGGCTTGTTCGATGGTAAACTGAAAATACTTGTTGATAGCACAAAGCATCTTGATATGTTAATGTCTAAAATAAAAAAAGAAAAAGGGGTATTAAAAGTTTCCAGAGTTGATTCAGAAGATAACTAAGGAATTCTTGAATAACTGATCACTTTTTCACTAAAATAACTAAATTTGTAGTACAATAAACAAAACTCGTTTGGCGTTCGTTTATATAGTTAAAAGACTTTTAAAATGAAAAATTTTGTAATAAGTATATTTTGCTTTTTTGTTTTAAGTGTTTCTGGATATGCTCAAGTTTTTCCCTTATTGCCAAAATATTACCAACCCTTGGATTCATCTGTTTTATCAAAAGATAAACCCGAAGAAGAGCCACAAAAGCAAAATCTGATGAAACGACACGAGAAAGTGTTGTACACTGTATCAATGGGAACTGCTTATAGTAATTTTGGAAATAATTTATCAATGATGAATTCTTATATTGCACCAAGCATTGATTACCAGGTAAACTCAAAACTAAATTTTTCAGTAACCGGAATTGTTATGCAAAACAACATGAACGGATTAGAGGGATTTCATAACTCTGAGCTAGATCATTCCTACAATTCAAGCGTATCGAATTATGGAATTACGGGAACTGCATATTATCAATTAAATAATAAATGGAGCATCTGGGGAGATGGTGCTTATTTAGAAAATCAATCCATTTTTAATGAATATCGTGCAGATGTGTATAACAACGATTTCAAAACCATGTCCATAGGAGTGGGATACAAGTTAAACGACAATTTTAGATTTAACATCCAGTACAGATACTCTAACGGCTTACATCCTGCCTATAATTACAATCCTGCATTTAACACAGGGATACATAATCCTTACGGAAATAGCTTTGGCTACTGGTATTATTAAAATGGTAAAAGCCAATTACCTCATAGCTTGCTTAGTTTTACTTTTGACTTTTAATATTGTCAGATCGCAAAATATTGTTGATCAGTTTCCTGTTTTTAAGGTTGGTGAGAAAATTACTTATTCAGCGGTTTATAACTGGGGATTTATATGGATTAACGCAGGAATTGTTGAGTTTAAAGTGAGTAATACTAACTACAAAGGTAAAGAGGTTTATCACTTTAACAGTTATGGATACAGTGTTCCTTCTTACGATTGGTTATTTAAGGTTCGTGATTATTTTCAATCATATGCACAAAAAAATAATCTGGCTCCTTTATTTTTTGATCGTAATACATACGAGGGAGGATTTACTGTGCATAATCAATTCACTTTTGATTATAAAGACAGTTTAATCTATTCAAAAACAGAAAATTCTGACAGACCCTATAAAGAGGACACTCTCAAATTACAGCAAAATATCTACGATGTAATTTCGGGAGTTTATTATATCCGAAACCTCGATTTCGATAAATACAAAATAAATGATACTATACCGATTAGAATGATTATCGATAATGAGATATTCGATCTATATGTTAGATATCTGGGTAAAGAGGTTCTTAAAACACATGATAAACGTAAATTTAATACTATAAAATTCTCAGCACTTTTAATTGAAGGCACTATTTTTAGTGGTGGCGAAGATCTTTATGTTTGGGTGAGTGATGATCTTAACAGAATTCCCATTTTAGTTGAAGCGAAAATCTTAATTGGTTCAGTCAAGGCTACATTAACAGACACTGAAAATTTAAAGTTCCCTTTTACTTCGGAAATTAAGGTTGAGAGTGATTGAGAAGATTGTACAGATTGAAATAAAAAGATTAAAAGGATTGAATTGAGAAGATTGAGCGAATTTAAAGGATAACTTTTTAAATTAAGATCATTATCTTTATGTAAAAAAGTGATTCGATATGAAATTAGAGACTGATTGGATTAAGTTTAAAAAAGAATTAAGAGATAGATTAAAGATATTTGCCCTGGATATTATTAAACTCGTACAAAATCTACCAAAAACACCTGAAGCAAAAACGATAGGTAATCAACTACTAAGGTCTGGTACTTCAACATATGCTAATTATAGAGCAGCTTTAAGAGGTCGTTCAAGAGCCGAGTTTTACAGTAAGTTATCCATTTCTGTTGAAGAAGGCGACGAAAGTGAAATGTGGTTAGATATTTTAATAGAATCTGAAATGTCAACTAATCAGGAAACTAAAAGATTACATGCAGAAAGTATTGAATTAATAAAAATTCTTTCTCATTTGAGAAAAAAAATTAGTAATAAATAAAAAACAATCCTTTCAATCTTTACAATCTATTCAATCCTTTCAATCTTTACAATCTATTCAATCCTTTCAATCTGCATATCTCCCAAGAGAACAACAGAAACCTTGCTAAATCATATTTTATAATTCTAAAGTTCACAAATTTTGTACTAATTTTGCTCAATATTTAAAGAAGCAATTAATTTCTAAACTAAATAACAATGCATAATACAATAAAAGTTACTGATAAAGTTTATTGGCTTGGCGCAAATGATCGAAGAACAAACCTTTTTGAAAATATGTGGCCTCTTCCAAATGGAGTGTCATATAACTCTTTTTTAATTGTTGATGAAAAAATAGCATTGGTAGATACAATAGAATTTGGTTCGTCCGATGATTATCTGGATAAAATAGAAGAAATAATTGGTGAGAGAACAATAGATTATTTAGTAATTAATCATATGGAACCTGATCATTCAGGCGCTATTAAAACCATAGTTGAAAAATATCCAAATATAAAACTTGTAGGTAATTTAAAGACCTTTAAAATTGTTGAATCATATTTCGGATATCGGGATAAATGGCATCAGGTTGAAGATGGCGATGGTTTAGATTTAGGACATCATATGCTTAAGTTTATAATGACACCATGGGTGCACTGGCCTGAAACAATGATGACTTATGATTTAACTGAAAAGATTCTGTTTTCTGGCGATGCCTTTGGAAGTTTTGGAACATTGGATGGAGGTATTTTTGATGATGAAATCGAATTCGAGGAATATTACCTGGAAGAAATGCGAAGATATTATTCCAATATCGTTGGAAAGTATAGTAACATGGTTCAGAAAGCATTTAAAAAGCTTGAAGGAATTGATATAAAATACATTTGTGCAACGCATGGGCCAATTTGGAGAACAGATGTTAAGAAAGTTTTATCCTTGTATGATAAATGGAGCAAATTCGAAGCAGAGGAAGGTGTTGTTATTATCTATGGATCGATGTATGGAAATACAGCAAAATTAGCTGATAGCATTGCCCGTAAATTATCAGAAGAAGGAATAAAGAAAATACGGATTCATGATGTTTCAAAAACACATCTTTCGTATTTGATCAATGACATTTGGAGATATAAAGGTGTTATATTAGGCAGTTGTGCATATAACTCAGGAATGCTGCCTATCATGGAAAACTTAACAAGAAATCTGGAACATATTGGTCTTAAAAACAGGCTCTTAGGATTATTTGGTTCGTATAGCTGGAATGGAGGGGGAGTAAAAGCACTTTTTAAATTTAATGAAACCATGGAATGGGATTTAGTTACAGATCCGATTGATATCAAAGGGATACCAGGAAATGATTCATTTGATCGTTGCGAAATAATCGCTAAGGCAATGGCAAAGAAACTTAACGCATAAAAAATCGAATTTAGATATGTTAAGGACATTGTTTTTTCAATGTCCTTTTTCATTTTAATATCTCAGATTACTTATCTTTATTGACTAATTAATTTTTTACGATTATGGATTTAGATCTCAAAACCGGATTAAAGTACACTGCTACACAGTTTGTAGAACTGAAAGATACAGCCGCACATTATGGTTCTGGGTTGGTTGAAGTTTTTGCTACACCAGCCATGATTGCTTTAATGGAGAATGCTGCATTAAAAACTGTGCTTCCATATTTAGGCGACGACTTTAATACGGTTGGTTTTGAAGTGAATGTTAAGCATTTAAAGCCAACACCTGTTGGGATGAAAGTTGAATGTACAGCTACTCTAATCGAAATTGACGGGAAAAAACTCGTTTTTAATGTAATAGCAAATGATGAAGAAGGTAAAATTGGCGAAGGAACACATACTCGCTACATTATCAATTCTAAGAAATTTATGGAAAAGTTTAAGTAAAAATCACTTGTAGTCAAAGGCTAAAAGCTAAAAGCACATAAAATGAAATACAACTTTGATAAAATCATTATCCGGGAAAACACAGCATCTGTAAAATACGATTTACGTAAGGAAATATTTGAGAAAGAAGATGTAATTCCAATGTGGGTGGCTGATATGGATTTCAAAACTCCTGATTTTATTATTAGCGCAATAAAAGAACGATTAAACCACGAAGTTTTTGGTTATAGTGTTCGCCCAAAATCATATTATACTTCCATTGTAAACTGGGTTAATCGACGCCATAATTGGGAAATCAACGAAGATTGGATTTCCTTTAGTCCGGGTGTTGTACCTGCATTAAATATGTTAGTTTTAGCATTGACTGAAAAAGATGATAAAATTGTTTTGCAACCACCGGTTTATCATCCTTTTTTTTATGCGATCAATAACAATAACAGGCAACTTGTTGAAAATCCTCTTGTATTAAAAAATGGAAGATATCAAATCGATTTCGAAGATTTAGAACAAAAACTAAGAGGGGCAAAAATGCTATTGTTATCTAATCCACATAATCCGGTAGGTTCGGTTTGGACAAAGGATGAATTACAAAAGATTGGAGAGATGTGTTTAAAGAATAAAACGTTGGTTCTATCCGATGAAATTCATTCCGATTTGGTTTTTAAACCTCATCAATTTGTTCCAATGGGTTCAATAACTAAGGAAATTGCTGATAATACAGTAAGCTGTATTGCTCCGAGCAAAACATTTAATATGGCTGCCTTGGCTACATCTTCAGTTATAATTTCGAACAAAGAACTAAAAGAAAAATACGATCAGATTTTAGAAACCATTCACATTGGAATGGGAAACGTGTTTGGAACAGTTGCGTCAGAAGCGGCATATGCACATGGCGATGAATGGTTGAATCAATTGATGGAATACCTTTCAAAAAATCTCGATTTTTTAGAAAATTATTTAGCTAAAAATATTCCACAAATTAAAATGATTCGACCCGAAGGCACTTATTTGGTTTGGTTGGATTGTTCTAATTTAAATTTGAAAGGAAAAGAGTTAACAAAATTTATGATTGAGGAAGCCGGACTTGGTTTTAATGATGGAAGAATTTTTGGTGCTGGTGGTGAAGGATTTATACGAATGAATGTTGCTTGCCCAAAACAAACTCTTCTTAATGCTTTGAATAAGTTAGAGCAAGCTGTAAATAAATTATAATCATGGCTGATAAAGGTTTCAATATCAAAGTTCTGGTTCCTACCGAGGACGGGTTTACTATATCAGAGCAAGGAATAGAAAATGCTCCATATTATTTATGTTATAATATTAGTAATAGAAGTTATCAGCTTGCTGAAAAGCACAAAGCAAGAGAAATATTTAATGATAAATCCGAAAATGTAACTGCTATCAATGATATTGTTATCAAACTTAAGATAGATTTTATTTTATGTAAAACCGAAAACAATGCGGTGAGGTGTGGTTTTATTAAGCCGCAAACGAATGAAATAAATAAAATGCTTAATATACTTATTGATATGGTAGACCAAAAAAAGGAGTTGCTTTTTTTTAATCAATGATTAACTAAATTTAGTATTCGTCTTCTTCCTCCTCAATATTGGGTTTACTCTTTTTTTCTTCATCTTCCTCTTCATCTTCGTCTTCATCTAATGCGGAAACAAGTCCTCCACTAAAATTACCATCAAGTTTTTTAATGAACGACTCCTGCTGTTTCTTTAATCTTTCATACTCATGCAATTGTTTTTCCAGTTCAGCTTCACGTCTGGCTGATTCTTCTTGCGTAGCCTGAAGTTCTTCCATATTCTGGCGCATCTCTTCTTCCTGTGCCCTCATTTCTTCAGCTTGTTGTCTTGTTCTTTCTAAAAGCTCTGCAGTACGAATATTTACTTTTACAGACGATAAGGTAGATGCAATATTTTCTCCAATCTTTTCAATAAATTCAATTTGATATTTAGGGAATTCTTTAAACGAAGCCATTTCAATAACTCCATAAACTTTATCATTAACAACCAAAGGAACAATTAAAATACTTTTTGGATTATCATCACCTAATCCTGATGTAATTGAAATGTAATTGTCAGGGATATCTGTAATGTAAATGGTTTCACTTTCCTGAACAGCTCTGCCTATTAAACCAACTCCCATTTCAATTCGTTTTTCCAAAAATTTCTTTCTATTGTAGGCATATGCCGCACTCATTTCAATAAAATGATCAGATTCATCATCATCATTTACAATAAACAAGCCTCCCTGATTTGCATCACAATATTTAACAAGATTGCTAATAACATCCAGAGCTAACTTCTCCATATTATCATTGTTTTGCCTTAGAATATCGCTAAACTTTGCAATACCTTGTGCCGACCAGTTTCTTTGATCATCTTCTTTTTTCCTTCTGGCTTCTTCTTCTGTTGCATGTTTGAGGTTTGTCCGCATTTCAAGTAAAGCATTTCCTAAATCGTCATTTTCACTTAACGGTACAAATGGACTTTCAAAATTTCCTTTTCCAATTTCAATAGAAAAATCTGTTGTTTCTTTTAATCCCCGTATTAAAGTATTCAATGCTGCTGCCATTTCACCAATTTCATCGTTATTCTCTTTAATTTGCTTGTTAGGCATTACCCCATTTCCCATTAAAATAAGTATATCTTTAATCTTTTTAATAGGTTTAATAATTAATTGAGAAAGAACAAGAGCAATTATGATGGATATGATAATTAATATAATTCCAGATACATATATGAAATTCTCAAGACTTAAAAAACTATCTTCCATTTCTTGTCTTGCATTGTTAACTTTTGCTTCATGTTGCTCAATGAGATGACTAAGCCGTTCAATAATTTTATCACTTAATACAATGATATCCCCGCCTTCCTCAACTTTGGTATAAACATCTGTCATAAGCAAGAAAAAGTCATCGTAACTTTCCATTGTGCTTAATTTATTCATAATGTCTTGATGCATTGGAAAAAGAGTATCACTAATCGTTACATAAAGTTGTTCATATAATTTCTGCTCTTCCGGAGTCCATTTATTCGATAATTTCAATATTTTTTCATTGATACCAGGAATATCAACCCGATGTAATTCTTTAAGTTTGTTTTTGTCAGGTGTATCCGACTGTTTTTCAATATAAACCCAATTTTTAATCAACATTTTTGATGATATCATCAAATTAGACAATTCACGAATCAAGTCTGCTGATGGAACATATATTGTGGATATTTTATTATTTACTTCAATACTCTTTTTTAGAGTTTTATCAATAAGAACAATATTAATAAAAATGGCTAGTGTAACTATGCCAAATCCAAGTATAAGTTTCTTTGCTATCGTAAATTTGAAATTCATATCTTATCTATTGAGTTACTATTTTAAGAGATTCTAAGATAATAATTAATTTTTAGTTAGGTTAAATTAATCCATATTTATTAAAAAATGAGTATTAACAGCCAAAAATAATCATTATTATTTGTATTTGTACAATGCAGTTAATTAAATAAATATTCTATTATCGTACGTTATATTTGCAAGGAAAAGCCCATGTGCAGGAACTGATAATCCTGCTTCTGATCGATTTTTTGTTTTAATTATTTTTTCAAACTCTTGTATTGTAATTTTTCCTTTACCTACTTCAAGCAAGGTTCCTACAATGGCACGAACCATATTACGTAAAAAGCGATCAGCAGTTATTGTAAATTTCAAGTTGTAATTCTCTTGAGTCCAAAATGCTTCTATTACATTACAATTATTTGTTTTTACATCTGTATGTAATTTGCTAAAGCTTGTAAAATCTCTAAAATTCAAGAGTAATTGTGATGCTTCATTCATTAACTGCAAATCTATTTTAAATGGATAATACCATGATGATTCCAACAGAAAAGGATCCTTTTGTAAATGAATATAATAATGGTATGTTCTGCTTGTAGCATCGAACCGGGCGTGTGCTTCAGGAGTAACTTTCAGTACAGATTGAACTGAAATATCTTTAGGTAGTATTCCATTTATTTTATACAGAAAATCCTTCTTTAAATTTAAATCAGTTTTTTTTGAATCGAAATGTGCAATAAAAAAGTTTGCATGAACACCTGTGTCTGTTCTTCCAGCACCAGTAATCTCAATATCTTCTCTTAATATGGTTGAAAACGATTTTGTTAAAACTTCTTGAACTGAAATTGCATTGGGTTGAATTTGCCAACCATGGTAATTTGTTCCTTTGTAACTTATCTGAATGAAGTATCTGTTTATCACCGTAAAAAATTAACTTTTACAAACTTAGAACTAAATCACAAAAATAACTAAATCATCTAATTTTATTAGTGTTTCCTTATTATATTTTCTTAAAATCCTTTAACACTTTTTAACACTTAATTAGTTTAATATTGTCCTGATTTTACAATGACAGAAGTAGAATTATTTCAATTATTTTTTAACAAAATTATTTTATGTATCTTTTCAAAAATTATAAACTATGAACGAAACAGTTGATGTAAAAGAACTGAATGACCGAATAGAGAAGGAGAGTTCATTTGTTGATATGATTAAGATGGAAATGGGTAAGGTTATTATTGGTCAAAAACACCTTGTCGATTCTCTGTTAATCGGTTTATTATCGGATGGGCATATTTTATTAGAAGGTGTGCCTGGCTTAGCAAAAACTTTAGCCATAAATACATTGGCAAGTATTGTTGATGCCGGTTTTAGCCGTATTCAATTTACTCCTGATTTACTTCCTGCTGACCTTATTGGTACGATGATCTACAGTCAAAAAAAGGAAGAATTTCATGTTAAAAAAGGTCCCGTATTTACAAATTTTGTCTTAGCCGATGAAATTAACCGTTCGCCTGCCAAAGTTCAAAGTGCTTTATTAGAAGCGATGCAGGAGCGTCAGGTTACAATTGGTGATGAAACCTATAAATTACCTCAACCGTTTTTAGTAATGGCAACTCAAAACCCAATTGAACAGGAAGGTACTTATCCATTACCCGAAGCACAAGTTGACCGTTTTATGCTTAAAGTGGTGGTTGATTATCCAAAAATTGAAGAGGAAAAATTAATTGTTCGTGAGAATATTGCAAGGGTTTTTCCTAAGGCAAATACAATTCTTAAACCACAAAATATTATCGATGCAAGAAATGTGGTTAAGGACGTATATATCGATGAAAAAATTGAACGATATATTTTAGATATTGTATTTGCAACAAGATTTCCTGAAAAATATGGTTTAGAGAAATTTTCTGCTATGATTAATTATGGAGGATCGCCTCGAGCCAGTATTAGTTTGGCTATGGCTTCAAAAGCTTTTGCATTTATCAAGCGCAGAGGTTATGTTATTCCTGAAGATGTTCGTGCTGTTTGTCATGATGTATTACGTCACAGAATTGGATTATCATACGAAGCCGAAGCAGAAAATGTAACAAGCGAAGATATTATTACAGAAATACTGAATACTATCGAAGTCCCTTAAAAGTTACATATATCTGTCAAATGAAAAAAATAATTGTACTTCTGTTAATTGTAGTTTCGAGCTTAAGCGTTCTTGGACAAAATTTTGTAGGTAGGCATAAATTAGAGATCAAAAAGGAGATGAAAGAAAATTACAAAGATTTCTACTTTTCGAAGGAAGTCTTGGGTAAAAGTAATTTCATCAAGTATGAAGATTTTGATGGTTACCGTACATTTTTATTTGTACTTAATGAGGATGGTTATTGCAAATATCAAATGCAAATGTGCGATTATGGTTTATTAAAAAAAACCATCGATGCACTAAATCAAAACTATGAGTACAAAGAAAATTTAACCTGGTACGATTATAAATCAGGAAAACAAAATTTTGTTATCAAGATCAAAAAAGAAGAATGGTATTTTTCTGTTGTTACAAAGAAGCTCGAAGAAAATGACTGATGTATAACCAATAAAATGATTTGGTGTGGAAGCTTCAGAACTACTAAAGAAAGTACGAAAAATAGAGATTAAAACACGGGGCTTATCCAGAAATATATTTGCCGGCGAGTATCATAGTGCTTTTAAAGGTCGTGGTATGGCATTTAGTGAAGTACGTGAATATCAATATGGCGATGATATCCGTAATATCGATTGGAATGTAACTGCTCGTTTTAATCATCCATTTATAAAAATATACGAAGAGGAGCGGGAGCTTACGGTTATGTTACTTGTTGATGTTAGTAACTCACGTGTATTCGGAACACAATCTCAGTTAAAGAAAAACCTTATTACTGAAATATCTGCTGTTTTATCATTTTCTGCCATACAGAATAACGATAAAATAGGTGTTATTTTATTTAGCGATAAGGTTGAAAAGTTCATTCCTCCAAAAAAAGGACGAACACATATCTTAAGAATTATTCGTGAGCTAATAGAATTTACACCCGATAATAAAGAAACAAACATTTCGGAAGCTCTTCGTTATTTAACTAATGTGATAAAAAAGAGAAGCACAGCATTTATAATCTCCGATTTTATTGATGATGAAAATGGTATTCTAAGATACGATGAAGCAATACGTATTGCAAATCGTAAGCATGATCTTATCGGGTTAAAAATCTTCGATAAACGTGAAAAAGAGATTCCATCAGTTGGAATAATACGAATGAAAGATGCTGAAACAGGAGAATATGCATGGGTTGATACAACGAGTCTTAGTTTGCGAAGAAATTACGCCAATTGGTACAAAACTATGGAATCAACCATAAGCGATACATTGGTTAAAGCCGGTGTTGATTTTGTTTCAATTGCAACAGACGAAGATTATGTTAAACCTTTAATTAATCTCTTTAAAAAGCGATAATTGAACTGATATTAAATATGATACGAATTGTTAATACATATAAGTTTTCTATTATACTCCTTGTAATATTGAGTTTAGCATTTACTGAACTCACAGCACAAGATGTGACGGTGAAAGCAAAATTGGATACTTCAGAATTTCTAATAGGCGATCAGGTTAATCTTGAATTAGAGGTAAAACAACCAATTAAAGAATTTGTTGGGATTCCAATATTCGACCAGGAATTGAATAAACAAATCGAAATTTTAGATCAATCAGAAAATGATACTACTTTGTTGGAAACTGGTTATTATATAATTAAAAAGAGAATTTTAATAACGGCATTTGACTCTGGTTATTATGCATTACCTCCGATTCCATTCTTATATCAAGGTGATACAATAAAATCTAATCCAATAGCATTTAAAGTTAAATCAATGCCTGTTGATACTACCCAGGCAATAAGGGATATTAAAATGCCTTACAGTGCTCCTTTGAGTTTTGCTGAGGTTTTTCCATGGGCTGGTGGAGGTTTAGGTTTAGCATTAATTATTTTTCTTTTAATTTATATTATAAGAAAAATTTGGCATAAAGAACCTATTATTAAACGATTTAGGCCAAAAGAACCCGCACATGTTATCGCCTTACGCGATTTAGGAAAATTAAAAGATGATAAGCTTTGGCAACAAGACAGAGTTAAGGATTATTACACAGTATTAACCGATATTCTTAGAATGTATTTGTGGAACAGGTATTCCATTCGTACTATGGAGCGAACAAGTGAGGAAATTCTGCAATCTTTAAAAATTTCTGATTTCGACAATGACGATGCTTATAATGAATTAAAAGAAATTTTCTTTATTTCAGATTTAGTAAAGTTTGCCAAATATAAACCCATTGTGAATGATCACGAGAAATGTATGAATGGTGCTTATAAATTTGTTGATAAAACCAAGCTCATTATTGTTGAGAAGAATGAAGAAGAACATCAAAAACATGATCATAAGAATAATGAAAAAGTTTTAGAAGTGATTGAGGAAAAAACGATTAACTGAATTTTTGATTAAAACATGATGAATCATATAGTATTTGCAAATCCGAATTTATTATACTTATTACTTTTAATAGTACCGGTAATCATTTGGTATGTCTTTAATCATCAAAGGACTCATGCAAGTATACAGGTATCAACAATAAAAGGAATAGGTAAAAATCATTTTACGTATAAACACATATTACGTCATGTAGTATTTGCAATGCGAGTTCTTGCTATTGCCTTACTTATTATTGCAATTGCCCGGCCACAATCTACCTTAAGTTGGAAAGATGAGGAATCTGAAGGTATTGATATAGTGCTTGCATTAGATATTTCAAGTAGTATGTTAGCCCGTGATTTTGACCCTGATCGTTTGGAAGCGGCAAAAGATTTGGCTATACAATTTATTGCCGGACGAAGAAACGACAGAATTGGATTAGTTGTTTTTAGTGGGGAAAGTTTTACACAGTGTCCTTTAACAACAGATCATTCGGTATTGATAAATCTTTTCAGAGATATAAAAAGCGGAATGATTGAAGATGGAACAGCTATAGGAATGGGCCTGGCAACTTCTGTTAGCCGTCTAAAAGATAGTGATGCAGAAAGTAAAGTGATTATATTATTAACTGATGGAGTTAATAATCAGGGTGCAATTGCCCCGATCACAGCTGCTGAGCTTGCTCAAACATTTGGAATACGAGTTTATACTATTGGTGTTGGAACGGAAGGAACTGCTCCTTACCCAATTGCAACTCCTTTTGGTACTCAACTCAGAAATATGCCTGTCGAAATTGATGAAGAAACTTTACAGGAAATTGCTCAAAACACGGGAGGAGAATATTTTAGAGCAACTGATAATAATAAACTAAAGCAGATTTATGAGCAAATTGATCAGCTGGAAAAATCTAAAATCGAAGTGAAAGAGTTTAGTCAGAAAGATGAAGAGTTTTTAACTTTTGTTTTACTCGCAGCTTTCTTTCTATTAGCTGATATAGTTTTAAGAAATACATTAATAAGACAAATACCATAAATTAGTTATGAGTTGAAAGTTGAAAGTTTATTAGTTAAACTCAAAACTCAAAACTCAAAACTCAAAACTGTGAGAAATGTTTAGATTTGGAAACCCAACATATTTATATTTATTGCTGCTAATCCCTGTTTTAATTTTATTATTCGGATTTGCACAATATTACAAGAAAAAGGCACTTGCAAAATTTGGAGATATAAGCGTTATTGAACAGTTAATGCCATATGTTTCAAAAAGCCGTCCCTTTCTAAAATTTGTATTTTTATTGATCGCTTTTATTGCAATTATTTTTGCTTTGGCAGATCCTCAATTTGGATCAAAACTCGAAAAGGTAACTCGAAAAGGAGCAGAAATAATTATTGCGCTTGATGTATCGAACAGTATGCTTGCCGAAGATATTAAGCCTAATCGTCTGGAAAGAGCTAAACAAGCTATTTCTAAGTTAATTGATAATATGGAAAATGATCGAATAGGTTTGGTTGTTTTTGCTGGTGATTCGTACATCCAAATACCTGTTACTTCTGATTATACAGCTGCAAAAATGTTTTTATCATCAATAAATACAAATATTGTATCGAAACAAGGTACTGCAATTGGCTCTGCCATCGATCTCGCTATGAATTCTTTTACTCCCGAAAGTGGTATGGATAAAGCTTTAATTGTAATAACAGATGGTGAAAATCACGAAGATGATGCATTAAAAGCAGCTGAATTGGCTCATGATAAGGGAATAGCTATTCATACCATAGGAATGGGAAGTCCTCAGGGGGCTCCAATTCCAATACAAAAAACTTACGGGCAGGTAATATTCCAAAAAGATAAGGATGGAAATACTGTAATCAGTAAATTAGATCAAAAAACTTTGCAGGATGTGGCTACAGCGGGTGGAGGAGTTTTTATCAGAGCCAGCAATACACAGACTGGATTAAATAAGCTATTCGAACGAATAAATTCTATGGAAAAGAAAGAAATGGAAGAGAAAATTTATACTGAATTTGAACATAGGTTTCAATATTTGTTGGGTATTGCTCTTTTCTTCATTCTTCTCGATATAATTATTCTAGAACGTAAAAGTAAGTGGTCTAAAAATTTCAATATTTTTAAAATTAATGCATAATGAAGAACTTTAAATATATATTCATATTAGGATTAGCGTTGATTTCAATAAATTCATTTGCTCAGAAAGAACGTAAATATATTCGTCAGGGAAATAAAGAATTTGAAAAAGCAGACTATGATAATTCAGAAGTGTCATATAGAAAAGCGGTTGATCTTGAAGAAAAGAAAACACATGAACCTGAATTTAATGTAGGTGATGCCTTATACAAACAAGAAAAATATGACGATGCTGCAGAGCAATTTAAAAACTTAGCTGATTATGAGTTAAGCAAAGAAGAAAAAGCAAAGGTGTATCATAACCTGGGTAATTCTTTTTTGCAAAGTAAAAAATACCAGAAAAGTATTGAAGCATTCAAAAATGCATTACGTAATAATCCAACTGATTTGGATACAAAATACAATTTGGCTTATGCTCAGAAAAAATTAGAGGAACAACAGCAACAGCAACAACAACAAGATCAGGATCAGAATGAAGATAAGCAGAACCAGAACCAGGATAAAAATAAACAAGACAAACAAGACCAGAATAAAGAACAACAGCAGCAACAACAACCTGAAATATCGAAGGAAGATGCTGAACGTATTTTGCAGGCTTTAGCCAATGACGAGAAGGATACACAGCAAAAAGTGAAAGAACAACAAGCTGCAGCTGCTAAAGTCAAAGTTGAAAAGGAGTGGTAATTGATAATTAAAAATTTAGGATGAAAAACTTGTATTTCTTAGTATTTTTAATATTTGCAAAATGGGGATACTCACAAGATATCGCATTTACAGCATCGGCTCCTGAAGTTGTTGAGTTAGGTCAGCAATTCAGGTTAATCTACACCATAAATGCTCAGGCTGATAAATTTTCAGCACCGGCGATAGATGCTTTTTCGGTTTTAGCTGGACCAAGCACGTCGCAATCGAGCAATGTGAGCATAATAAATGGTAAAGTTACGCAGGCTTTTGAATTAAGATATACCTATGTAGTACAGGCAAACAAAGAAGGTGAATTTACAATCCCTCCGGCAGAAGTTACTGTTGATAAAAAAGTTTACAAATCAAATACGGTAAAAATTGAAGTTGTTAAAGGTGCAGCAAGGCAGGACCGATCAGTTACTTCAACAGCCGGAATAAATCAGGCTCAGAGAACTCCTGACCAAACAGAAATATCAAATTCAGATTTATATATAAAAATATTTGTCAGCAAAACGAAAGTTCATCGCGAACAACACTTAATTGCTACCATCAAGCTTTACTCAAGATTAACTATAACACGTTTAGAGAATGCTAAGCTGCCAGCATTTCAGGGATTTATAACCGAAGAACTGGAAGTTCCCCCTTTAACCAGTCTAAATCGGGAAAGGATAAATGATCAGGTTTATTTAACAGGAGTTCTTAAAAAATATATCTTATATCCTCAGAAAACAGGAGAGATAACTATTGACCCATTTGAAATGGATGTATACTATCAAAAGCCAAATAACAGAAGATCTCGAAGTATGTTCGATGATTTTTTTGGCTCAGTTGATAGTGAAGGAAGAAAAGTTATAAGTAATTCAGTTACTGTTAATGTTTCTGATCTTCCGGCTAATAAACCATTTAATTTCTCAGGGGCAGTTGGCAAAATTAAAATGTCTGCTTCCATTGATAATTCTAATGTAAAAACGAATGATGCTGTTAATCTAAAAATTAAAATATCAGGAAGTGGAAATTTAAAGTATATTAATCCTTTAAAAATTGAGTTTCCTGCAGATTTTGATGTTTATGATCCTAAAATTAGCGATAATATAAAATACTCGGAAGATGGTGCTTTTGGTAATAAAACATTCGAATATTTAATGATCCCAAGACATGCTGGTGAATTTACTATACCTGCATTCACATTTTCATATTTCGACACAGAGACTGATCAGTACAAAACAGATAAAGCTGGGCCTTTCAACATTCATGTTGCTAAATCAGAAGGTGACACAGCTTTAACCGTATCATCTGCATTTACTAAAGAAGATTTGAGGTTTTTAGGTCAGGATATCAGGTTTATCAAACAAAAAGATATTAATTTAAAAAAATCGAATCAGTTTCTATTTGGATCAAAAGTCTTTTATTTAATATATGCAGCAAGCATTTTAGCATTTATTATCTTGTTCTTATTCCGTAAAAAGAAAATGAAAGAAAATGCAAATGTAATGCTTGTAAAGAATAAGAAAGCCAATAAATTCGCCCGAAAACGTTTAAAGCAAGCTTTTGCTTATATGAAACAAGAGCAGCGTGAATCTTTTTATGAGGAACTTGTAAAAGCTTTGTGGGGATATTTAAGCGATAAACTGGGTATCCCTGTTGCTAATCTGTCGCAAGATAATGCGCGTAGCGAAATGCTTAGCAAAAAAGTAGATGAAGAGTATATTAATCAGATGCTCAATATTATTGATCGATGTGAATATGCACGTTATGCGCCTGTTACTGAAGAAACAAAAATGGATACTTTGTATAACGATGCGATTAAAGTAATTAGTAAATTACAACAAAAACTGAAATAGGGATCGGTGAATTATGAAAAAGATTAATCTTATTATATTATTATTGGTTGCTGTATTTTATGTTAATGCACAAGAACCTGACAGTATACTTGCTAAAGCAAATAATTTTTATGTACAGGGAAAATATCAGGATGCAGCAAATCTCTACGAAAAGATTATTAAATCAGGCTACGAGTCTTCGGAACTCTATTTTAATACAGCCAATGCATATTACAAACAAAATGTGATTGCACGAGCAATTTTAAATTACGAAAAAGCTCTACGTTTAGCTCCCAACGATGAAGATATTAGATATAATCTTGATTTAACCAATAGAATGGTTGTTGATAAGATTGAAGTTTTACCTGTATTCTTTATCACGGCCTGGATTAATAGTTTTAAAAATATATTTTCATCGGATAACTGGGCAATAGTAAGTATGCTTAGTTTTATCATAAGTTTAATCTTTATTTCGTTGTATTTATACAGTAGAAATTTCGGATTAAAAAAAGTCTCATTCTGGTTAGGCTTTATTGTTTTGTTTATTTCACTATTCTCATTTGTATTTTCATATCAGCAAAAACAAAAATTACTCGTAAGTAATACCGCTATAATTATGAGTCCTTCGGTTACAGTAAAAAGCTCACCTGATGCAAGTGGAACTGATCTGTTTGTAATTCACGAAGGAACAAAAGTTTGGTTAGGCGATAAAATATCTGGTTGGACCGAAATAAAACTCAGTGACGGAAGCAAAGGATGGCTTAAAGTTGATGATCTGGAAGTAATATAAAAACAGGACAACTTCAAAAAATCAGTATTAAAATCATCTTTTGGTAAAAAATAAATTTCAACTCTCAATTCTAACTGATTCATTCTTTTAGTAATTTTGTCGTTGCTAATTACTAACATCAAATATCAAAAAAACTAAACAATATGTCCGACGATAAAAAAATCATCTTTTCGATGTATAAGGTAAGTAAAACTTACCCTCCAAGTAAAACGGTAATTAAAGATATAAGTCTTTCCTTTTTTTTAGGAGCTAAAATTGGCATTATTGGTTTAAACGGAAGTGGAAAATCTACACTTCTTAGAATCATTGCCGGTATTGATAAAGCTTTTAATGGGGAGCTGGTTTTTGCACCAGGTTATTCGGTTGGTTTATTGGAACAAGAACCTATTCTTGATGAGACAAAAACTGTTAAGGATATTGTAAAAGAAGGAGCCAAAGAAGTTGTTGAAGCCCTTGAAGCGTATGAAGCGATAAACCTTAAATTTGGTTTACCTGAGATCTATGAAGATCCGGATGCCATGGATAAACTTATGGCCGAACAAGCTGTATTGCAGGAAAAAATTGATCAATTGGATGGTTGGAGCCTTGATACAAAACTGAATCGTGCCATGGATGCATTACAATGTCCTCCAGATGATCAAGCCATAAAAGAACTTTCGGGTGGTGAACGTCGTCGTGTTGCATTGTGTCGCTTATTATTACAAAAACCCGATATCTTATTATTAGATGAGCCTACGAACCATTTAGATGCTGAAAGTATGCACTGGTTAGAGCAGCATTTACAGCAATACAAAGGAACTGTAATTTGTATTACTCACGACCGTTACTTTTTAGATAATGTGGCTGGTTGGATTCTTGAGTTAGATCGTGGTGAAGGAATTCCATGGAAAGGGAACTATACCTCATGGCTGGAACAAAAATCCAAACGTTTGGAAATGGAAGAAAAGGTAGCCTCGAAACGAAGAAAAACACTGGAACGAGAGTTAGATTGGGTTCGTATGTCGCCCAAGGCTCGTCAGGCTAAATCGAAAGCTCGTTTGTCGGCTTATGATAAAATGCTTAACGAGGATACAAAACAAAAAGAAGAACGTTTAGAGATTTTTATCCCAAATGGTCCCCGACTAGGTGATAAGGTTATTGAGGTAAAAGGTGTAAGCAAAGGATATGATGACAGGGTATTAATAAATGATTTAACATTTTCACTGCCACCTGCCGGTATTATTGGTGTAATTGGACCGAATGGAGCTGGTAAAACAACCTTGTTCCGAATGATCATGAAACAAGAAACTCCTGATTCAGGTGAATTTACAGTTGGTGAGACCGTTAAAATTAGCTATGTTGACCAAACTCATCAGGCTATTGATCCTGGTAAAACTGTTTTCCAGGTTATTTCGGATGGATTAGAAAATGTACAATTAGGAAATCGAACCATGAATTCACGTGCTTATGTATCACGATTTAACTTTAGCGGATCAGATCAGGAAAAGAAATGTGGTGTACTTTCAGGTGGTGAGCGAAACCGCTTGCATTTAGCCTTGGCACTAAAAGCCGAAGGAAATGTATTGCTACTCGATGAGCCAACCAACGATATTGATGTAAATACACTTCGTGCGTTGGAAGAAGGTTTGGAGAATTTTGCGGGTTGTGCTGTGGTTATAAGCCACGACCGTTGGTTCCTCGACCGCATTGCCACACATATTCTGGCTTACGAAGGCGATGGTCATGTGCATTTCTTCGAAGGATCATTCTCCGATTACGAAGAAAACCGACGTAAACGTTTAGGAACAGATGCCCCGAAACGATTTAAATATAAAAAGCTTACAAAATAGTAAAGGTAGAGCGGACATTATTGTCCGCTTATTTTTTAGATAAAAAACAAGAATAAAACATTTAAAAATAATTTTAATAGATTTCAGATTCCGTATTCTTAGAATATATAAATTTGTGTATATCAGTTTTGTAAAAATTGCAGAGTAGTAATTTATACTTTCAACTATATGAAATCAAAGACTTTAGGAATTCTTATCATGTTATTTCTTAGCTTAAACCTGCTTGCTCAGAATGACAATTATTCTATAATTCACATATACCGTACCGGATTTTTAACAGCTTTAAATGATTATCCTGTAATATTTAACAATATGGTAATATATGAATTGCCATATAATAATAGGTTATCTTATAAAATTTATTCCGAAGGAAAATTAAATATAGAATTACCAGGAAATGTAAAAATTAATCTAAATGTTAAAAACGGGCAAGAATATTATATTAAATGTCCAAATACAGGAATTTCAAAATTAGTTACTAACGATGTTGGCAAAAAAGATTTTGATAAAGAAAAAGATCAGCCGAATTTATATACCGAACTTGAAGAAGATTTAAATTATCCGGTTATTCGAAATGCAAATGCTATTAATAACCCAGTAACAATTAAATCCGATCAGATTGAGGAAAAGAAAACGTATATTCCATCAGATATTGATATCAATATTCCTTTTTCTACTAATATAAACCAAAACAAGTATGCTTTAATAATCGGAAACGAAGATTATAGTTCATACCAGGCGGGTTTGAACAGCGAATCGAATGTTGATTTTGCAGTGAATGATGCACGAATCATGAAGGAATATGCAAAATCAACTTTTGGTGTACCTGATGAAAATATCATTTATCTTGAAAATGCCAAAACGGTTGAGATGGCAAGAGCCATAAAGACTTTATCGATTATCATAAAAAGTTCTAATGGTAAAGCTGATATTTTGTTTTACTATGCCGGCCATGGATTTCCCGATGAACTCACAAACGAACCTTATTTAATACCTGTTGATGTTGGTGGAACTGACCTGCAGTTTGCTGTAAAACTTAGTGATTTGTATACACAGTTAACCGAATTCCCTTCTCAAAAGGTAACCGTTATTCTCGATGCATGCTTTAGCGGTGGAGGACGAAATCAAAGTCTGGTTGCAGCGAGAGGTGTAAAAGTAAAACCTAAAGACAATATTTTAACAGGAAATATGGTGGTATTCACAGCAAGTAGTGGGGAGCAATCATCTTTACCATATAAGGATAAGAATCATGGATTATTCACCTATTTTTTACTTAAAAAGATTCAAGAAACAGAAGGTAATATAAGCTATAAAGAATTATCTGACTTTTTAGGTGAGCAAGTCGCCATAAAATCTGCAATAATAAATCAGAAGGAACAAAATCCACAAACACTGATAAGTGTTACAGTTAAAGATCAATGGTACAACTGGAAAATAAATCAGGATTAATGCAAAACAATTTTTAAAACAGAATAAATAGCTACAAATAGAAGATAAAAAACAAAAAATTACTATTTCGCAGACAATCAGAATCTTATTAAAAAGTTTAGCTTTGTAAAGAACATCAATAAGATACTGATTTGAAAAAACAACCATACCTATTATCGGGGATTATCGCACTTGCATTTATCTTAATGAGCTGGGGAGGAACAGGTCATTATAAAATAAATACAGATGCATCGTTATCATTTAACGAAGAAATGAATGAGTTTAATTCATGGACCAGTATTTTGGCGGAACATGCTTCAGATGCAGATGCAAGAAAAGCTTGGGATTCTAACGAATCAGAAAAACATTATATTGACATAGACAATTATTCAGAATTTACTTCATCGGGCACAATTCCACAAACATTAAGTGCGGCTATTTCAGCTCATAGCTCGAGCTTTGTGTACGGAAACGGAATTTTACCCTGGGCAACCTTAACTGCTTATGATTCTTTAAAAAATTGTTTCGCACGAGGTAACTGGGATAAAGCAGTTCTATTTGCTTCTGATTTGGGCCATTATGTAGCCGATGGACATATGCCCTTGCACATTACCCGAAACTACGATGGACAATATACCGACAATGATGGGATTCATTCACGCTATGAGTCAACGATGATAAACTCATACATTTCACAGATAAATTATACAGGGGAGAATATTGAGGCAATCTCAAATGTAAATCAATATATCTTCGACTATATTTATTCAAATTACCAATACGTTGATACGGTAATTGCAGCCGATGATTATGCTAAATCAATTTCAAGCTATACATCATCAACGGAATATAAAACCGCTTTATGGGAATATAGCAAAGAATTTACCATTAGCCTGTTTAAGAATGCTTCGCATGCATTAACCGAATTAATTTATACGGCATGGACCGAAGCAGGTAGTCCTTCAATGACAACTACTGGTTTTGAAAATACATTGGCTGAATCTTTTGTAATTTTGGAGCAGAATTACCCCAATCCATTTTCGAATTCTACAACCATTCAATTCAGGTTAAAAGAAAACACCAAAGTACACTTACAAATAACTGATGTTACAGGAAAGCCTGTTTCGACTTTAATGAACGAACCAAAAACAGCTGGTGATTATTCAATTGTTTTCAATTCCGAAAAACTTTCAAACGGTATTTATTACTTAATTTTAGACACAGAAAAAAATCATTTGGTAAAAGAAATGATGCTGATCCGATAGTAACTAACTCTTATTTTCCGTAGGATATATCCTTCAATAAAATATTATAATTAAAATGTGTGGGTATAAAAGTATCTTATGTTGGATTCTTTATCTTTGCAATTGATCAGAAATCCGCTAAATCATTTGTATGATCACATCAGATAAAATCGAAATTCGTTTTAATAAAATTCTTCGGAATTTTTTCTTTCATATTATTTTCTGGTATCTGAGTTTATTATTTTATACTTTCTTAACCGGTGAAAAACAGATATTTAAAGTCTACCTAAATTTGTTGGAGGTTGAAAATGTATATCTTATCATTTTATTTTTAAGTATCTGGATATCAATTTTATTTTCGCTTATTGATATGATATTCTCAGATAGAATTGTTCGTTTTTTTCCTCGAAGATTCATGATCTTTTTAAAGTCATCACTTTATCTTGCAACTGCTTTTGTATTAATTTTAATTGCTGCCAAATCGCCGATTACTAGTTTCCCTTATGAAACTTACTCCGAATTATTTAAACATCTACCGGAGATTGATATAATTTTTATTCGTTTTCTGGCATATTTCTACCTGGCAGGATTTTTAATAAATTTCCTAAAAGCTACAATTAAAAAAGTGGGTAGAGCTAACTTCAAAAACTGGGTTTTGGGAATGATGAATAAACCCAGGGAAGAAGAGCGCATTTTTATGTTTATTGATATGAAATCGTCTACAACAATAGCTGAAACATTAGAACATAAGAAATTTAGTCATTTAGTTCAGGATGTTTTTAATGATTTAGCTGTAGTTGATAATTATTACGGGGAAATCTACCAGTATTTGGGCGATGGAGCTATTATTTCGTGGAATATAAAAACGGGATTAAAACATAATAATTTTATTAAAGCCTTTTACGCATTTACCTATGTCATTCATAAAAGACATAGATATTATGCCAGAAAATATGGACACATACCCCAATTTAAAGCTGGTGTGCATGCCGGAAAAGTGATGGTTTTACAAGTTGGACAAATTAGAAGAGATATTTCTTATAATGGCGATACGATTAATACTGCAGCACGAATTGAATCGATGTGCAATGAATATAAACAGAGTTTCCTGATTTCAGGAGATCTGCTAAAAATGTTAGCAGAGCCTAAAGAGTTTAGCTTTAAAGAAGTTGGTGATATTAAATTGAAAGGCAAACGAAAATCAACAAGTATATTTCAGGTCAGGCAAAAAAGAACATAACTATTTTACTTTTTCCCATTCAAGTTCTTCTATTAACTCTTCCATTTTTTTGATTACTGATTGTAAACTTTTAGGAATATTATCATAGGCCATGATTTGCTTTGTAATATCACCCTTATGATATGTAATATATTTAGTTGGCAAATCTGTAAAGCTCGAAGTGTAAGAGTTTTTCAAATCAAAGAAAGACGCTTTTTCAAATAATTCTTGTAATGTATTCAACTGTTCACTACTTAAAGAACTTTTAAAAATTCCTATCTTATCTAGGTGTTCTTTGCCTTCTAATTTCACGAAACCGTCACTATATATGTGCAATTTATATACAGGACATGTTCCGTAACAAGAAGTTGTTTCTAGCTCAAATATCAATTGATTATTTTGATTATTTTTAAGTACTGTGCAACTTAATAAAGTTGAATATAGCAAAAATGTCATGAAATAAATTAATTGTCTCATACTGTTTTCTGTTAAAATTATCGAAAATCGATAAGAACTTTAAACATTTTAAAGTAAATTGCAACGCTAATTTATTGACTAAAATTAATTATTATGAAAACAAAATTACTCTTTTTTGTGATATTTCAAATTTATGCAGGATTTCTGTTTGCGCAAAAGTTTGAAAAAACAACAGACAAAAATTTACTACCGAATATAATTTTATATGAAAGTGGTAGACAGGAAAATGTTTATATTTCAGCAAAAAGCAGAGCTAAATCAGCCAAAGAAGCTATGTCAGTTTTTGAGGTCACCTATACGGGTTTTTCCGACGAAGCAAAAGCTGCGTTCCAGGCTGCAGTTGATATCTGGTCTCAAATATTAAGTTCTCCCGTACCCATTACAATTGATGCTCGCTGGGAAGTGATGGATCAGGGGATTTTAGGAGGTAGTTCGTCGCCTGAACTTTTTAGGAATTTTAAAAATGCCCCATTTAAAGATACATGGTACAAACCAACCATTGCTAACAGGTTAGCAGGCTATGATTTAAGTCCTGAAGGTTACGATATGATTATCAGATATAATAGTACAGCTAACTGGTATTTAGGAACAGATGGAAATCCCGGAACTAAAACAGATTTGTTGTCTGTTGTTCTCCACGAAATCGGTCATGGATTAGGATTCTCTGCAGGAGCATGGAAAGATGGTACATCAGGAGGAATAGGATATGTTGATGAAAATGGCGAAAATCAGTCGTTTGTTGCCTTTGATCATTTTATGTTTAATGGCGATGGCGAACAACTAATCGATACAAATATCTTTAAAAATCCGTCAACAGACTTGTTAGCACAGTTTCAATCTAATGACATATATTTTGACAGTCCTCTTGCAAATGAAGCAAACGGAGGTGTTATTGTTGAGCTTTACGCTCCAACCACTTGGAATCAGGGATCATCTATTTCTCACTTAGCCGAAAGTTTTAATGGAACTGAAAATGCATTAATGACCTACTCTATAGGAACAGGTGAGGCTTTACACGATCCGGGACCAATAACTATGGGAATGTTTGCAGATTTAGGTTGGGTAAGTGTTCGATTCGATCATAAAGCATTAAAAGATATTGAGACATGGACTACACCAAGAACTGTAAGTGCAGAATTGTACGCCGACACAAGTTTATATGACAACTCAGTGAAATTGCATTATTCTGTTGATCAATTTAAAACAGACGACAATATAGTCTTGATGACAACCACGAATGATACACTCTTTAATGCTGATATTCCAGTAATAGCTAATGATACTGTTTGGTATTATATCGAAGCAAAATCAAAACTGGACAGATTCTATTTTTATCCAAGTCAGGGAACGGGAAACATAAGCACAACATTCAATGATTCATCATTTTATTTTATAAGTGGGGTTGATAATATCAAACCAACCATAATGAATGAAAATGAAAATAAATATATTTTTGATGTAGTTAAATTGCTCGAAATAAGTGCTTCTGCTGATGACAATATAGGAATTGATTCCATGTATATTGAGTATAAAATTAATGAAAATACTGCTAAATACCTTAATCTGAAGTTTGATCATGAGGATATAACAGGGACACCAATTTATAGTACTGAACTGCCATTGTATGATGAAACTCTGCAAAATGGAGATACACTTTATTATAAAATTCATGCTGTAGATTCTTCTTCAAATACGAATAGTGCTTTTATTCCCGCTAACGGATATTATAAAATTCCTGTACATGAAATTTACGCTCCGGTTAAGGATACGGTAATCGATTTTGATAATGCTAATGCAGAAGATATATTCGTATTGGATGGATTTACTGTTGATCAGCCAACAAATTTTGATTCCAAAGCATTACATAGTCCACATCCATACGAAGAAGGACAAAACTATAAAGAAAACGAAATTAACTATGTTGCCATATTGCAGATTCCAATAATATTAGATGATGATTCAACCAAAATTACTTTTGATGAGATTGTAATTGTTGAACCAGGAACTGCAGGGACTGTATTTGGTGATGCTGAATTTTGGGATTACGTTATTATTGAAGGATCAAAAGATACAGGAAAAACCTGGAAAGAATTTGACATAGGATACGATTGTTCTATTTCAACTGCATTTACATCGGCGTTTAATAGTACTGGAAATGGTGAAGAAAGTATGTACCTGAACCACAAAATTGATTTATTACAAAACGGAAACTTTAATGCTGGCGATACTATCCTAATTCGATTTAGATTATGGTCAGATCCGGCAGCTGTAGGCTGGGGATGGGCAGTTGACAACATTCAAATACAAAAAGATGGTATAGTTCCAACAACTCCCGGTTCACTTGCAACTACTGAAATAACGGATACTACGATTAGTTTAATATGGAATAAATCAACAGATAATGATGCCGTTGCAGGATATTTGGTTTATCAGAATGATATTTTGGTTGATCAGGTTACAGATACAACGTATAAGGCTACTGACTTAAGCCATGCAACACAATATTCATACTTTGTTAAGGCTACCGATGCTACAAATAACTTATCAGAAAAAAGTAACACAGTTGTTGCTACAACAACGAATATCACAAGTGTTAATATATTCAGCAACCATAGATCTGAGATGAAGGTTTATCCAAATCCGGCTAGTAATTATATTAATATTGAGTATAGGGCAGAGGACAATATAAATGTAGCATACCTATCTATTTATAGTTTAGATGGAAAATTAATATCTTCAATATCTAAATCAGTTATGGATAATTCATTTATTGAGCAAATAAATATTGGTGAACTAAAAAGCGGATATTATTTTATAAGATTAACATTAGAAAATAAAGTAATTACAGAACGATTTATTATTAAATAATAAATAAAAAGAGAATTGAAAGAAGCCGTCTCAAAGCATACTGAGGCGGTTTTTTTATTTTGGCTGGTTAACTTACAAGCCCCTTTTAATTAAATACTTTCTATTATTTGAAAGCTGTGTTAAAACAAAAATAATAAGTTAAATCTGTTTCTTCCTAACAGTTATATGAATGCATTTTGTTTGTTTTTCTAAAAGCACGTAGCATCTTCCTTCGTTTTGCATACGAATCAGTTCACGTAATAGAATATTTCGTAATCGATAAGAATAAATTGGGTTACTATCTCCCGATTCAAAAAAGCGAGTTTGCGAAAGATCAAAAGTAAGTCCATAATAATGAGCCGAATTATTATCGGTGGCGTTAATATTCGATTTTCGTAATCCCTTTTGATCATCAAGAGTTCTTAATATAGAGGTAACAGAAAAACGGTATGATCGCAATCCCAGTTCTTTTAATTTATGTTGAAAATCTTCACCTAAATCATCTAAAAAATCCTTTGCATCGCTTTTTAAATAGGCTAATGAATGTGTAAGACCCGGAACTTCATAATACTTGTTATCATCAATTAATACGAGATCATATGTGCGCATAAATGCTGATGCACTATTCAACATTTCTTTTTTTGATTTAAAGGGAACAGTTATGCCATGTTTTTGTGCCGTTTCCAAATGATAAGCATTGGAATACTTTTTCAATGCTTTTTCTTCGCTTACAGTTAATACATCCACTTTCATGTAATCTATAGAAATTCCTTTCACTTTTGATTTAAAAATCCAATGTGAGAAGAATACTACACTTAAAACAATTAAGATGAATAAAATAAATTTACGATTAGTTATTATTCTAATGTATAGTGGTTTTCTTTTCTTTCGCTTTTTGGCTGGCTTCCCCATTTCTAATTGATCTGTATTTTTACGATTTTCGAAGATAATTATTCCATTCGAACAATAAAAAAGATTAAATACTTTTAAATTTACAAATAGCAGCACTAAATTAAACGATGCTCTTTATCTGTGCTTTAACAGAATTAATTGTTATTTGTTATTTACAGATGAACTTTTTTACGTTAAATTAGCTACCTTCACTTTACCAATTTTATTTTTATGAAATGTCCATGATTTACAGACATAAACCAAAATGATTATAATTCAACTTCATGGACATTCCACCTGACTGCCGTCAGGCAAGTTGTGACCATAAAAAACAAATTATAAACACATGAAACCCTCATGAGCAAAAGCTCACAAAAGGAGATTAATAAATTTTGAGGGTTCCATGGGCATTGAAGTACAGAAGTAAAAATTGGCAGTTATATTTACCTGAATAACAGAAGTATAACATAAATATAAACTAATGAAATACAAAACACATCTACTATTTTTTTGTTTTTCAAGCTTATTATTCCTTTCAGTTAGGGCTCAGGAAGTTGATCTGAAGCTTTTACTAACAAAACCAGATGTGAAAAACAATTGTGAAATAGTTTCTTCAAATGTTGAAATTAAAATAAACCAAATTTATAAGAACGACTCGATTAATCAATTAATTGATTTATGGGAAAAATCGTGTGGTGAAACAGAACCTTTAATGCGTTTGAAAATAATTGATCACATAAAAAGTAAACTGAACACCGATAGCCTGATTTCATTTTATTTCAGAAACTATTCCGATATTTTATTTAACAGGATATCAGACAGTAAAGAACTGGATTACAATAAAATATATTTCGAAAATAAAGAATATTATAGCTATATTCCTTTGCACGGATATTTCGATAATTTTATATTGGAATTAGCAGAAAACTTTATAGCAGAAGGAAATATTTCTAAAAATGAAGAACTTATTTGCACCTTGTTTAGCTTCGATAATGAGCAATATCTCAAAAAAGTTAATAAGAAAGAATACAAAGAAACCGAAATTGCGAAAATCAATTATGAACGACTTTTATATAATAGCGAGCCATTTACATATAGCTTAATGCTTGGTAGTTGGATACCTATTAATGATACTAAAAATATTTTTGGTATCATTCCCCAGTTAGGTGTCGGATTCGGAATTAGAGGAAATAAACTTGAAGTTGGCATTGGCATGCATGTCCGAATAAATATTAACGATAATGATTTTGAAATAAAAGCAAAATCAGATACGATAAGTACTAACTCAGATATTGGAATTCTTATTGGTGCTAATGTATCGTATAAGTTATATACAAAGAATAAATGGCAAATTCACCCAAACCTGGGAATTGGTTGGGATATTATTGAAACAGATGTTGTAAAGGATGATACAAATGAAGAAGAAACTATTTATTATGATTTAAGTGCTATAAATTTAAGTGTAGGTTTTACTGTTTTATATGAGGTACTAATTAACAAATATATTGGAATCGGAGCCAATTATCATTTTGTACCCTATAACACAGACAACAACTACTATACAAGGCTTAGCAGCGATTATCTTACATTAAATCTGATCTATAAATTTTAAATTATCATATTTTAACATAGTTATTTATTATCAACCACCGCAAATGAAAAATATTTTTTTAATAGCATTATTTTTATTTAGCTATTCAATATCAGCAATTTCGCAAGAAATATCAAAGGTTTTAGATGTTGCCAATAACATAGATTATAATGAGTTTAATAAAAATTTGGAATTCCTTGCCAGTGATAACTTACTAGGTCGTGAAACAGGATCGGTTGGTTATGCTAAAGCTGCCGATTACGTTGCAGATAAGTTTAAAGAAAATGGTCTTTTACCTTTTGGTGATGAGCATGGTTATTTCCAAAAAGTACCTTTAATTAAACGATCAATTGACAAAACAAGTATTGATATAAAAGTTAAATCTGGAGATGACGAGGTGATTGCTTCTTATGGTGAAAACATTAGTGTTTTAGTGAATGCTAAACAGCAAGAAATACGGGAAAGCCAGGAAATGGTTTTTGTTGGTTATGGAATTATAGATTCTGCTTTAAACATTAATGATTATGAAGGCCTGGATGTGAAAGGCAAAACGGTAATTATTGTTATGGGTTCACCAAAATCAATGAAAGACTACCAACAATGGGATCCTTTTTCAAAAGTGCGTAATGCAATATCAAGTGGTGCGAGTGGAATTATTTTATTTTTCCCTCAGAACTTAATTCAAAAAATGATATTTAAGCAATTACACAGTTTTTTAGGCGAACCCATGGTTTCTTTGCGCGATACTTCCTTTAAGGATGAAATGTTCGATTTTGATCTAAAGGTGGCTGCTATAGCCAGAAAGGATTTAATAAAGGATGTATTTAAACTAAATAACCTGAATCTAAACAAGGCGTTGAAAAAAATTTCCAAAGGTAAAAATTCAGGACAGTATCTGACTGGCAATTTAGTCTACAATTATAATATTAATAATGAGAATATTGATTGCAAAAATGTTGTCGGAATCATTCCAGGTACTGATTCAATTTTAAGTAAAGAATATGTAATTGTTGGGGCTCATTTAGATCATGTTGGAATAGGAGAAGCTGTTAAAAGAGATTCTATTTGTAATGGAATGTGGGATAATGCTACTGGCTCTGCCGCAATTCTTAGTATTGCAAAAACCTATAAGGATGCACATATTCAGCCTGAAAGATCATTGGTTTTTGTATGCTATACCGGAGAAGAAAAAGGTTTACTTGGTTCAAGTTATTATGCGAGTAAAAATAATATGAGCGATGGGAAAATGATTGCAAATCTTAACATAGATATGCTGGGAGGATTATTCCCTACAAAAGATATTATTCCAATGGGTTATTCACATTCATCCTTATCGGAGGCAATTGATTTTGCAGCTTCGAAGTTGAATTTCAGTATTGATGATAATAAGCAAGAAGAGAATAACTATTTATTTAGAAGCGATCAGGCATCGTATTTAAGATTTGGTGTTCCTGTTTTAAACGTTGCAAATGGTTATACTGCAGTTGATCCTAAAATCAATGGACAAAAAGAAATTGATAAATGGATGAAAAACTTATATCACTCACCACTTGACGATTTAAATCAGGAATATTCCAAGGAAGCATTTTTGCAAGCCCTAAAACTACAGTTTCTAACTGCTTACTATATAACTAATGAGTTAAATGAGATTAAATGGAAAGAGGATAGCTGGATTTACAAAAAATATGTTTTGAAAGAAATTGTAGATTAAATAATATATATACTATTCGAAAGCAGGTTAGCACATATGCTAACCTTTTTTATTGTGATTTAAACTTTTATCTATTATTTTAATCTAAATTTTAATTATGAATAAAAAAAGTTGATACATGAAAAAACTAATTGCTATTACCTTATTAATTTTAATTGCTTGTTCTTCCAGATCACAAGAAAATAGAAGACCACTAACATTTGATGATATATTAAACTGGAACAGAATAACCGAGAAAAGAATCTCTAATGATGGAAATGTAATTGTTTNNATACTATTTCAAACTTAAAAACGTATAAGGTGCCCAAAAAGTGGGATGGATGGATTGCTTATCAAATCAAAACAAACATAGTTAAGGACACAACCCTTAACGAAAATGATAAAAAACCTAAAACTGAATCCCATGATAATGGATTTACACTTAACATCAGAAATTTAAGCAATGGAGAAGTTAAGAAGTTCCCTTTCGTTACTGATTACGTTCTTGCGAAAGAAGCTAAATCAATAGCTTTTGTTTCAACGGGTGATGATGAAGACTTTAAACCAGGAGTTTACTTTTATGATTTAAAAACTCAACACACAACAAAAATACTTATTGCAAAAGGAACATATAAACAACTTACATTAAATGATTCGGGTACTAAAATTGCATTTCTAGCTGATACTGTAAAGAGGAAAACCAAAGAATTAGACTTGTACTATTGGAACAGAGAGGATACAGTAAAAAAAGTTGTTAACAATGAAAACGTAAATCTTAAGGAAGGTTGGACATTAAGTGAAAATGGTGAAATAACTTTTTCGAAAAAGACAAACCGTATTTTTTTTGGTACAGCACCTATAAAACCTGATAAAGATACTACAATACTTGACGAAGAAATCCCACAACTGGATATTTGGCATTGGAACGAACCAATACTACATTCACAGCAGTTAAATACTAAAGCCGACGATTTTAAGAAATCATATCTGGCTGTTTACCATATTGATGAAAATAAAATGGTTCAGCTTGAAAATGAATCTTTTTCAGGAATTAAATCAATCGAAAATGGCGATGCTGACTTACTGCTGGCATGGTCAAATCTACCATATGCAGTACAAACCATGTGGGAAGGTGATCCTGAACATAACGATTTTTATTTAGTAAATGTATTCACAGGTGAAACACAATTAATAAAAAAGGATTGCAGATCAATACCCGATTTTTCTCCTGAGGGGAAATATATCTTTTGGTACAACCCTGTTGATACCAGTTGGAATACATTTAATATTAAGGAATTAAAGGAGTATAAAATAACAGATCCTGCACTTTTGCAATGTGCTGATGAGCTGAATGATATTCCAAACTTACCCGGAGAATATGGCACAGCCGGTTGGTTAAAAAATGATGATGCCTTATTGGTATACGATCGTTTTGATATATGGAAAGTTAATCCTGAAAAGAATACAAAGCCAGTTAATATTACATTAAATGGAAGAAAAAACAAGATCGTTTATCGATTAATGGATTTTGAAAATGCAAATCGCTACTTAACAGGTGATCCTGTGGAAGGAATTGATCCAACAAAAATATTATACATCAAAGGACATAATGAAATTACAAGAGAAGAGGGCTATTATAAATCATCATTGATAAATAAAAAGACTCCTATAGAATTAATGGCTGGTAAGTTTGCATTAAACAGACCTTTAAAAGCAAAAAATGCAGATGTTTTTGTATTTACCAAAGAAAGCTTTGAAGAATTTCCTGATGTGCTTATCTCCGAAAATGATTTTAAAAAGAATAGAAAAATTAGCGATGTTAATCCACAGCAAAAGAATTTCCTATGGGGTACAAAAGAACTTTATTCATGGATATCATTAGATGGAAAAAAATTAGATGGATTATTAATAAAACCTGCCAATTTTGATCCTAACAAGAAATACCCGATGATCGTAAATTTTTACGAAAGAGCCTCACAACACATCTTTGACCATCAGATTCCTGAAGCACATCGTTCAACCATTGATTATCATTATTACAGCAGTAATGGCTATGTTATTTTTAATCCCGACATTTATTATAAGGAAGGATATCCTGGTGAGTCTGCATTTAATTGTGTAATGCCGGGAATTACCAAACTAATATCCGAAGGTTTTATTGATAAAGATCATATTGCAGCGCAAGGTCATAGCTGGGGAGGTTATCAGGTAGCATATTTAGCAACAAGAACAAATTTGTTTGCAGCAATTGAATCGGGAGCTCCTGTTGTAAACATGTATAGTGCTTATGGTGGCATTCGTTTGTGGACCGGACGAAATCGATCATTTCAATACGAGCATACACAGAGCCGTATTGGGAAATCTATCTGGGAATCACCTTTACGTTATTTAGAAAACTCACCCATATTTACTGCTGATAAAATTGAAACACCAATGCTTATTATGCATAACGAAGACGATGGTGCAGTGCCATTTAGTCAGGGAATTGAATTTTTTATTGCACTGCGTAGAATGGGAAAACAAGCCTGGTTATTAAACTATAATGAAGCCGACCATTGGCCAACTAAAATTCATGATAAATATGATTTTCAAATACGTATGGCACAATTCTTTGATCATTATTTAAAGGATGCACCTATGCCTTTATGGATGCAAGAGGGAATTCCCGCAATAAATAAGGAATTTGAAATGGGTTATGAAATAAAAAATTAAAATTTATACCTGATTATAAACTAAAAATATTGCTATGGAAACAAAGGGAAGTAGATTATTACTAATCATTTTATTAAGTATTTATGGAGATAACCTGAATGCACAGGTTTATTCAAGCAATGAACCTTTTGCTCATACTTTTTCGATTGTTGCAAAGGATACCTTAACCGGCGAAATGGCTGTCGGTGTTCAAAGTCACTGGTTCTCGGTTGGATCAATTGTATCATGGGCAAAATCGGGAGTTGGAGTAATTGCCACACAATCGTTTGTTAATCCGGCTTTTGGTCCCGATGGTTTAAAACTTATGGCTGAAGGCAAAACAGCTAAAGAAGCGTTAAGTATTCTTATAGAGGGAGATAAAGGAAGAGACTTCCGTCAATTGGCAATTCTGGATGCAAATGGAACCGTTTTTTCTTATACCGGAAGCAAGTGCGTTGCTTCTGCAAATCATATTATTGGCGAAAATTATTCTGTTCAGGCAAACATGATGCTTAACGATAATGTTGTTCCTGCAATGGCTAAAGCATTTGAAGAAAATTCAAATCTACCGTTACCTGAAAGAGTAGTTAAAGTAATGCAAGAAGCTCAACTAGCCGGAGGTGATATACGGGGCAAGCAATCTGCTGTTCTTCTTGTTGTAAGCGATAAGCCTGTTGAACACGAATGGATGGATAAAAAAATTGATTTGCGAGTTGATGACCACTCTGATCCTTTACCCGAACTGGAACGGTTATTAAAAGTACATCGTGCTTATGAACACATGAATAATGGCGATTTAGCTATAGAACACAATGATATGGACCTGGCTTTAAAAGAATATGGAATAGCCGAATCAATGTTCCCGGATAATTTAGAAATGAAATTTTGGAAAGCTGTTGCCCTTGCAAACAATGGTTTATTAGAAGATGCAATGCCTATATTTAAGTACGTTTTTAAAATCGATAAAAACTGGATTGAACTTACAAAACGTCTGCCTAAATCTGGGCTGCTTAATGTTTCAGATGAGGATTTATCCAGAATAATAAATCTGTAAAAAGCACATAATTTTAGTATATACTTGACAATTAAGTTAATTCCTTATAAATTTATATGCTAATGCATGTAAAACCTAAAAAATAAGGAAAAAATAGTATGAGAAAATTAACTGGTTACTTTTTAATTATTTCGCTGTTATTGTCAGTAAATATAGCATTTGCACAAGGCAGTGCTGAAGATGCTGCAAAAGATATCATAAAAGCTTACAAAACAAAAGATCCTGTATTACTAAAAAAATATGTAGCGGGATTTTTTGCAATGGCAATAAATGAAAGTTTTTTTGATAGCGACGATGGTAAACCTTTAGTGGAAATTGCCGGAAAATGGGATGGTTCAATTAAGGAAATACGTTATTCAAAAGGCGACATGATGGGCAAGTCAGTGTTGCTTGCAAGCGCTTATTTTAGTGATAATCCAAACGGAAATTTGAATGTAGTTATATTAAGTAGTTACGAGAACTCAGATTGGAAAGCTTTTGCATTGGGCATTAGTGATATTTCTAAATCTGAGTTTGAAGAAGGATCGATAGATATTCCGGGAGATGCAAAAGCAGAAGAAACGAAACCTTCTGCATGTGATTATGCCGAATTTTCGATAGAGATGGCAAGTGGTGACACGTATGAAAAACCCGGAATAGACAAATTAAAAGAACTCTTAAAAAGTTTAAATGATGATAATTTTTTCTTAATTCTAACTAGCAACGATGGTTTTTTGCAAACCACAACTTCAGAAAAAGGATACATTGTACAGTACAGTGATGATAGTGGAATGTTCGAAGCTGAATCAATTTTTACCTTAGAAAAGGTCACTGATATTTTTGTATTATATATGAATAAAGGGGAGTGGAAAAGTAAAGCAAAATGGAACAACATGTAATAAGTTAAGAAATCTAATTAGAATTCTATCAAAGCGCTTATTTAAAGCGCTTTTTTTATCAAAAATTTGTAATTTTTATAGATATTCATTTGTAACATTAACACCTGTCTCTTATATTTGTAAGCTATGACAAAGAAAGCAATTAAAAGTTTTTGGGATGAAGAATGGAAAGATTTAACTTTTGATAATCTTTCTGAACGAAGTAAATATAAAATTTCTAATTACGGTAGAATAATTAGTTATTTTTATCATAAGGAAGGAGCATTGCTAAATTATGGTAATGGTAATGGTTATAAAACATTTTTAATTACTGATAAAAGTGGCAAAAAAATTCAAAAAACAATTCATCGACTCGTTGCACAATATTTTTTAGATAAACCCACCGAAGATAGAAATCAGGTAATACATCTTGATAATAATAGAAGTAATAATTATTATAAGAATCTTAAATGGGTGAATGAAAAGGAGAAGAGAGCTCATCAGGATAAAATGAATCCGGGCTGGAGTCTGAAGGGGAATCTTGGTAAACGAAAGTATTCGAAACTTACCGAATCGCAGGTAAAACTGATCAAACGTAAAATAAACGACCCCAACAGAAAAACCCGTATGAAAATTATTGCCAGACGGTATGGTATTTCAGAAATGCAGTTATACCGAATAAAATCCGGAGAAAATTGGAGTAGTGTAAGTGCCGATTAATTCAACCCAAATTTGTTGCCAACACACTTTGCAGCCTGACGGCTGCATTTATGGTTTTTGCCACTAGGTTTAAACACTTTTGATCTGCAAAAAAGAATAAATTTTTATATTTAGAATACTACAGTTTATCTTCTTATTAAGTACAAAACCTGCAATAGTTAGTTTATACTTTCAAGCATTAGAATTTATCAATCTGTTTGTTTAATATGCTTAATTAGCACATAAAACAAATATTTTTGATAAATTTGTTATAACAACGAGTTAACGTTCATTGTAAAAAAGATAGCCAATGCACATTTGGCACATTTGTAAGCCCTTCCCTCAAAACTTATGCTTCAGCTTGCAAAAGAGCCAAATAGTTGACGACGCGCACACATATTTGGAGTTGTTTATTTATATTTGTATTAATGATTGAGATAAAAAATGATATAGAAAGTTTAAGAAGTTTATCACAAATCTTCACTCCTTCCAACTTCAAAAAGATAGTTAGAAGAAAGGATTACTCATATACAAATAATAGAATAAACAAACATGTTTCTTTTCAAACTCCTACGAATAAGAAAAATCTAATTGAATTTTTATATCAGGAGTTACAAACAAACTATAAAAGTGAATACTTGTATAAAAATGCTTTAATCAATAAATTACTTTTAGGCAAATACAGCCTTAACACGACAACCATAATTAATGAATTCAAAATCGGAGGTTCAATTGCAGATTTTGTTTTATTAAATGGGGAAGCTAGAATTTTCGAAATAAAAACGGAATTAGATAGCTTGGATAAGCTTTCAAAACAGGTCTCAGATTACTGTCAATTTGCAAACAAGATTTATGTTGTCACAAATTCAAAGTTCATCGATAAATTAATTTCTGAATACGGAGACTCAAATATTGGAATTATTGAATACACTCAACAAAACACATTAAAGGAAGTTGTTGAAGCAAAAGATAATTCAACATATTTTGACCACTTAACAATATTCAAGACTTTACGAAAACAAGAATATTTAGATATTGTAAATCAATATTTTGGATATTTACCAAATGTCCCTAACACTCAAATTTTTAAAGAATGTGTTTCATTAGTTAGGCATATCGAAGTTAAAGAATTTCAAA
>DMBU01000194.1 GCA_003446015.1 Bacteroidales bacterium
ATTGCGGGAGTAGCTCAGTTGGTAGAGCATTAGCCTTCCAAGCTAAGGGTCGCGGATTCGAGTTCCGTCTCCCGCTCAAAAGAAAAGGGATTGCAAACTTGCAATCCCTTTTCTTTTGGGACTAAACAATATTATATTTTTTCCATATCCAATTGTAGCTGAGCCATTTTTATTGCAGTAATAGCAGCCTCATCGCCTTTATTTCCATGTTTCCCTCCTGCACGATCTTTAGCTTGCTGCAGATTATCAGTTGTTAAAACCCCGAAAATGAATGGAATATTATAATTCATATTTAATTCGGTTATACCATGTGTAATACTCTGACACACATAATCGAAATGTCGGGTCTCTCCCTGAATAACACAACCTAAGCAAATAACAGCATCCAAATCAGCATATTCGGCCATAAATTGTGCCCCAAGTGTAAGTTCAACAGCACCGGGTACATATTTCCTTAATATATTTTCTTCTTTAGCTCCATGTTTTAGAAGAGTTTCTAATGCACCGTTTAGCAAAGCATCAGTAATTTCTTTGTTCCACTCAGCAGTTACAATTCCAAATTTCATTTTGGTTGCTGATGGTACCGATTTGATTTCATAATCGGATAAATTTTTGAGATTTGTTGCCATTGTATATTTATTTAAAATTTCATCAAAGTTAGTTTTTACAAATAAAAAAATCCTGATAAATCAGGATTTTAATTTTAATATAGTGAGTTAATTACTTTTGTATTAATACCTCAACTTGTGCTATATATTTAGAAATCTGACGACCCTCTGCTGTATCGGGGAAATCTTTTTCAATTCTTTTGTAAGCTTCCAAAGCTTTTTCGAAATCGCCATTTTGTTTATGCACAAAAGCTACCTTCATTAAATAAATAGGAGTAGTAAATTCATTTTCAGACTTATTTACAGCCTTAGTATAAAAAACTAATGCATCTTTATAATTTCCCAATTCCACATATGCATCGCCAATAGCACCATATGCAATAGGAGCAATCATCTTATCATCAGATTCAAATTGCTTTAAATATTCAATTGCATTTTCGTACTGGCCTAAACGTAAGTAGCTAATACCACTGTAATAATATGCCAAATTAGCTGATTTGGTAATGCTATATTCATCAACGATATCAAGAAAGCCAAGATAGTTTCCGTCGCCATTTAGAGCTAAATTAAATGAATCACGTGCAAAATATTGCTCTGCCATCCACATTTGCGATTTTGCTTCATTTTCTTTTGGTGATTCCACAAATCGCTTATAACCTAGGTATCCTCCAACAATAATGATAATTGCGGCAACAATAATGGTTAAGCTTTTTTGATTTTCTTCAATATAATGCTCAGTTTTACTTAATGCATTTTCAACAGATTCAAATTGATCTTGCTGTGATTCTTTCTTTTTACTCATCGTTAGTATATAATTAAAATATTATGCTTAAAACAATTGAATCGCAAATGTAATTCTTTTGAGTAATTTTTAAAATATTTTGTTTATAAAAATTGATATTTAGTGATGGCTACGTTTTTAATTTACTAGAATAATAAGAATCTTTGTAAAATATTTAAGAAACAAGATGTATCTGCAGGAATTATCGTTAATAAATTTCAAAAATTATAGTCAGTCGGAGCTAAATTTTTCTCCTAAGATTAACTGTTTTATAGGGCAAAACGGAGTAGGGAAAACAAATTTGCTCGATGCTATTTATTATTTATCGATGTGCAAAAGCTATCTAAATCCTATTGATAGCCAAAACGTAAAATACGAGCAGGATTTTTTTGTTATTCAGGGTGATTATTTATTAAAAGATAAACATGAAAGCATTTATTGTGGATTAAAGAAAAACAAAAAAAAGCAATTTAAAAGAAACAAAAAGGAATATCAAAAACTTTCAGATCATATTGGTTTGTTGCCTGTTGTTATGATTTCGCCTCTTGATAATAGTTTGATTTTAGATGGAAGCGATGAACGAAGGAAGTTTATGGATAGTGTTATTTCGCAATATGATAAAGTTTATTTGGATAATTTAATACGCTATAACAGAGCTTTAATTCAACGGAATAAATTGCTTAAAGATTTTTATCAGGCAAGATCATTCGACGAGGAAACTATTGATATTTGGGATGAGCAATTAGTTGTTTTAGGTGAAAAAATTCATTCTGTTCGAGTTAAATTTGTTGAGGAGTTAATTCCTATTTTTCAGGAATATTACACCCGTATTTCAGGGAATAAGGAACAGGTCCAATTAGTTTATGATTCGCAACTGTTCGAAGGAGAGTATAGACAATTACTAAAAAATACGGTCGAAAAAGATCGTATAATGCAGCACACCACAGTGGGAATTCATAAAGATGATCTTATTCTGACTCTTGAAAAATACCCGATTAAAAAAGCAGCATCGCAGGGACAACAAAAAACCTATCTGGTTTCTTTAAAACTGGCTCAATTTGATTTTATTAAGAAAATTGGCGGAATAAAACCTATTTTGTTATTGGATGATGTTTTTGATAAATTTGATGGAACCAGGGTACGCCAGATTATGGAGCTTGTTGCTGAAAATCATTTTGGGCAGATATTTATTACAGATACCAGTCAGGATCGCTTAGAAAATATATTAAAGGAAATAAACATTAAGTATAGTTTGTTTTTGATCGAATCGGGAGATAATATCCAAGTTAACAAAGTTGATTAATTGAATTACAATGAGAAAGAAGAATAGTCAAAAAATCGGTGATGTAATACAAGAATACCTGAAAGCACTAAAGATTGATGACAAATTAAAAGAAGTTCAGCTAATAAAATCCTGGGATGAAATTGTTGGTAGAACAATCGCAAGATCTACAAATAATATATACATAAAAAATCGTAAGTTATTTGTAAATCTTAATTCTTCGGTAATCCGTAACGAACTTTTTATGCTCCGCGAAGGATTGCTAAAAGCGTTAAATGATAAAGCCGGAGAAAAGATAATCGATGAAATTATTTTAAAGTAGAGGGGATTTCAAACTCCAAACTCCAAACTCCAAACTCCAAACCCCAAACTCGAAACTCCAAACAATTTTACCTAATATCTTTCTCTTTGATTAAAAAAGAAATTAGCTTCTCTTTCAGCATTTTCGGGAGTGTCAGAACCATGAACAGCATTTTTTTGCAATGATTCGGCAAACATTTTTCGTATAGTTCCTTCTTCGGCCATAGTTGGATTTGTGTTTCCGATTAGCTTACGAAAATCCTCAATAGCATTTTCTTTTTCGAGGAGTATGGCTATAATTGGGCCTGAGCTCATGAAATCGCATAAACTTTCGTAAAATTCTTTTCCCCTGTGCATTTCGTAAAACTGTTCGGCTTCTTCCTTGTCAAGTTTTGTAGATCGAATAGCTGAAATCCGAAAACCTGCTTGATTTATCATCGCTAAGATTGGACCAACATGATTTTTTCTGCAAGCCGAGGGCTTAATCATTGCAAATGTGTATCCTAAAGGCATAATTAATGTTTTTTATTGATTTAACTAAGTTATAAAATATTTAGTATTAACTTAAATTCTGAACAGATTATTTTATCTTTGGTTTTTAAGAAAAATAATTCGACAAATAAAGTGAATAATATTCCAAAAATAGAAATAAACGAATTAAATGATCTAATTGTTCAATGTCAAAAGCCATTAATTATTACTCATTATAATCCGGATGGTGATGCAATGGGTTCTTCACTTGCTTTCTATCATTATTTAATCAAGAAGGGGAAGGACCCAATTATTGTTACTCCAAACGACTATCCTGATTTTTTACACTGGCTTCCGGGAAATGATAAAGTTATTGTTTATAAAAGAAATTGTGGAACCGTACTAAATGCAATAAAAGATGCTGATGCCATATTTGCTTTGGATTTTAATGCACTGGACAGAACAGAAGGGCTTGAAAAATATTTAGAGGAGGCTAGTGCGAAAAAAGTCATTATGGACCATCATCCTGAGCCTGGAAATTTTGCCGATATTGTTATTTCTGATATACAATACAGTTCAACAGCAGAGCTGGTTTATCATGTTATCGAAAGCTTAAATGATACCGGGTTCATTGACAAAGATATTGCAGAATGTATTTATACAGGAATAATGACCGATACTGGTTCTTTTAATTATAATTCATCGAATCCATATACCTATTTTGTAGTTTCGAAACTAATCGATTTAAAAATAAACAAAGACAAGATTTATTGGAATATTTACGACAACTACTCGGTCGATAGAATGCGTTTACTGGGTTATTGCTTGTATAAGAAGATGGAAGTTTTTCCAGAATATAATACTGCAATAATATCAATTACAAAAGAAGAGCAAAGAGATTTTAATTTCGCCCCGGGTGATTCAGAAGGATTTGTAAATTATGCTCTTTCAATCAAAGGAATGCGGTTTACTGCTATTTTTATTGAAAAAGAAAAACAGGTAAAAATTTCGTTCAGATCAAAAGGTGATTTCGCTACAAATAAATTTGCCGAAGATCATTTTAATGGAGGAGGGCACAAAAATGCCTCGGGTGGACATTCAACAGAATCATTAGAACTTACATTGAAAAAATTCAGAGAATTGCTTCATAATTACAAAAAAGAGCTTAATAATGCCTTGTAAACATTTTATACTGAGAAGTTTTATTTTGATCTTTATAATAATTTTCTTTTCTTGTAATAGAGAAAACGAGGATGGTGAAAAGACAGGAATTAGTCATTCAAAGAAGTCTTTAGAAGCAGTAAATAGATTGCTTGTTGAAAAGGATACAGAACAAATTAAGAGTTTTGTTGAAAGAAGAGGGTGGAATATGGAAGTGTCCGAATCGGGTCTTTGGTATATGATTTACGACGAAGGAAATGGTAAACAAGTAGAAAAGGGAAATGCCATTACATTTAATTATAATGTTTGGTTATTAAATGGGACACTTTGCTATTCATCTGATGAATCAGGAGCTAAAAGTTTTGTAGTAGGAAAGGGTGGAGTTGAAACGGGCCTTGAGGAAGGTGTACTACTTTTAAAGCATGGAAGTAAAGCCCGGTTTATTTTACCTCCACATTTGGCATACGGTTTAATAGGTGATGAAAATAGAATTCCAGCCCGGGCATCAATTATTTATGATATTGAAATATTAAAAATTGAAAAGTAAATAGATTTAAACCAATGATTAAAAAAACATTTCTTGCGTTTGTACTAATGGCTTTGGTATTAAGCTCTTGCGATTATTTTTCTAAATATCCGGGATATAAGAAAACAAAATCAGGTATTTATTTTAAATTAATAAAATTTGGCGAAAGCTTAGATAAAGCTAAACCAGGTGATTATATGACTGTTGATATAATTTATAAGACATTAGAAGATTCAGTGTTTTTTGAGGGACGAAGAAAATTACAAATAACAGAGCCACCTTTTAAAGGTGCTATTGATGAGTGTTTTTTAATGCTTTCTGAAGATGAAATGGCTTCGTTTATTATTTCGGCAAACGATTTTTTTACTAAAACCCTGGAAACCACGCTTCCTGCATTTATTGAAGAACAGGACCCTATGATGGTTGATATTGATGTTGTCGATATTCAAACAGAAGAGGAGTACATCATGGAAAAAGAAGCATTCCTTAACTGGATTGAAGATTTTGGTGATTATGAAAAAGTAATATTAAGACAATATATCGATTTTCAAAAAGTAGAAATAGAACCTACAGAGTCAGGTTTGTATCATATTGTATTGCAAGAAGGGAAAGGGGAGAAGGTTTTTATTGGTGATACGGTTACTGTTCATTATGAAGGTAAATTTTTAAATGGTAAGTTCTTTGATTCTACAAAGCGAAGGAATTCTCCGTTCCAGTTTGTTTATGGTCGAAAATGGCAGGTTATTGAAGGTATGGAAGAAGCAATTGGCAGGATGATCGAAGGTGAAAAAGCCTTGTTTATTATGCCTTCACAATTAGGATTTGGCGAAACAGGATCTTCCACAGGAATTATTCCTCCATACACATCGACTTTATTCGAAGTTGAACTCCTTGAAGTAATCCCCGGGCCACGACAGAAAGATATGGATTTAAATAAATATGATTAAAAAAAGCCCGGAATCGAGCTTTTCTTATGATTTGTTAGTAATACGTGTATTCAAATTTATATTGAATTTTGTAGCGATATAAAGCGTAGTAAACTTCAACCTTTTCTAATATTCCTTTCTCATCATAGAAATAAGTTTTCTTAGAATTTTCTGTTGGGCTGTCATCATACCATTCTTCTTCAATTAAATTCCCCTTTGAGTCGTATTTATAAATATTATTCACAAAAAGATTTCCCCTGGGTTCTTCCTTTATTACCTTGATTAGATTCCCTTTTGAGTCATATTCATATTCTTCTTTATAAATAAAATTTTCAAGAATGAATTTTGTTTTTTCTTTAACCAAATTCCCTTTAAAAGTATAGAAATATTGCTCTTTTATTTTACCATTTATATCATACTCAGTACTTTCAATCAAATTGTCATTATCGTCATATTTATTTATAATTCTCCCGACACTATTCGATTTTTCATCCAAAATGGATACTGTACAAATATTACCACTATAGTTAAAATTTCTTTGGTGTTCAATGTTACCATAAACATCAGATCTAATTATCTCTGTAAGTTTATTATTCTGATAATTGTATTTAATAATTTGATAATCTGTTCCATCATATCTTTCTTCCCTTATTTTTCGCATTGAATTATCATAGGTGATATTCTGTTTAAACATAACTTTCGTTTCATCACCTTGATAATTTACATATTCAACCTTATTTTCATTATCATCATATTTGTAACTTAACTTTTGATCTACACTCCCTGACTGATAGTATATTTCTTCAATTATGTTTCCATTATGATCAAATTTCTTGGTATAATTTTTATAACCCTCTTTTTTAGGCTTCCCTTTTTCATATTTATAATTCCACTGAACCTGTTTTTGGATGCGGTTTTTAGCAATATTTTCTTTCCACTTTTTTTCTCCGGGTAATTGACCAAATAAGAGATTAATTGAAAAAAGTAAAAGTGAGAGTAGAGTAATGTTTTTCATTTTTAATTTCTGATTTTTCGCTGTTTACGAATTTATTTCAATTTACTAAATTAAACAATACCTTATAAATTTATAATTTTCATTCAAAAATCGTGCATATTTTACGTTTAACGATCAATATTTAAAATTGTTCTAATTAAAAATGTTTTTGTGAAAATAATATCCAAAAAGTTGACTTGTAATTTGTTTTGCTTTAACTTACTTAAATAAAAGACTGTAAGGCAGCGTGTTAAAATAGATAAAGTAATCGACCGGGAATACTTACTCTGCTAACTAACAAGTAAAACCTTATTAACCATTAAATCTTTTTTGATATGAAAAATTCTTTACTTATCGTTTTGGCTTTTAGCATTTTTCCAATTTCAATCTTAGCACAAGCTCCTAATTCGTTTAATTATCAAGCAGTAATTCGCGATAATTCGAATCAATTATTAGTAAATCAGGATGTTGGTATAAAACTTAGCGTTATAGATGGCAGTTCATCTGGACCAGTTTTATACTCCGAAACTCATTCTGAAACAACCAATGCGTATGGAATTCTTAATCTTAAAGTTGGTGATGGAATTTATGTGTCGGGTGATTTTAACACTATTACCTGGGGTGCAGATGAGAAATTTCTAAAAATTGAAATAGACGAATCCGGAGGAAGCAGCTACACTTTTATTGGAACAGTTCAACTTTTATCGGTTCCATATGCATTATATGCTAATTCGGCAAGCAACCTAGGAGCAGAAAATATTTATTCTCCATTATCGGATACTTTATTTGTTGTGAAAGATCATGATGGGAACGTGGTGTTTGCGGTTTTTCCCGACGGCGCCGCTGTTTATGTGAATGAAACCGCCAAAGGAAAGGTAGGAGGATTTGCTGTTAGTGGCAGATCACCAAGCAAGGCAGTTGAAGAGGAATATCTTGTAGTGACACCAGATAGTACACGAATTTATGTCAATGATACTTCAATAACAAAGGGAAAGGTAGGAGGTTTTGCTGTAAGTGGTCGATCTCCATCAAAAGGAACAGTAAGTTCATTGATGGATTTAACCAAAGAAAATTATTTTATTGGACACGAGGCAGGTAAATCAAATACTTCAGGATTATACAACTCTTTCATAGGTTATAAGTCAGGTTATACAAATAGTATTGGTGAACGAAATACTTTCTTGGGATATTATTCAGGTTATTCAAATTATGAAGGTTATGGCAATATTTTTATAGGAGATTCAGCGGGTTATGCAAATGAAAATGGTAACGATAACATATTTATTGGGAATACAGCCGGAAGATCAAATATTTCGGGCTATAGAAATGTTTTTTTAGGTAACCAGAGTGGGTATAGAAATATAACAGGTCGTTATAATGTTTTTATAGGAGATAAAACAGGTGTGCAGAATACTTCAGGTCAGCAAAATGTTATCATAGGTGCTACTTCAGGTTACTTTAATACAATAGGTTACAGGAATGTTTTTGTTGGTAACTGGTGTGGATATTATAATACGATAGGTTCAGATAATATATTTTTAGGTAATCAAGCAGGTTGGAATAATACCGTAGGATCAAGTAACATATTTGTTGGTACATTAAGTGGTTTTACAAATACAACTGCTGAAAATAATATTTTTTTAGGTAATTCTTCTGGTTATTCAAATGAAACCGGATCAGAAAATATTTTTATAGGGAAAGAGAGTGGTTTTTCAAATATTGATGGAACTTTAAATGTTTGTATTGGATTTCAGAGTGGGTATTCTTTAACATCAGGAAGCTATAATTCATATCTTGGTTTTTGGGCTGGAAGAGGAAACACAACAGGTACCTATAATACATTTATTGGTGCTCAGGCAGGTATGTATAATACTGAAAGTATTAACAATGTATTTATAGGTTCCTATGTTGCTGCTGAAGATACAATTGGTTCTGAAAATACATACGTTGGCGCTGCAGCAGGAAGATATAGCACAGGAAATAATAATACATTTATTGGTTCAATTTGTGCTGAGTCTGTCCTCAATTCGCACCATAATGTATTTGTTGGAGGTTTTACTGGACGTATGAATTTAGAAGGTAATTTTAACGTGTTAATTGGTCATTCTGCTGGTTACTGGACCGATGGATCTAAGAATACTTTTCTCGGACATGCCGCTGGTGCTAATGCCTTGGGTAGCAATAATGTATTTGTTGGTTTTACTGCTGGTATTGATGATGATGGATCAAATAGACTATATATTGAAAATTCTAATGCTGATTCTACTGAATCTTTGATCTTTGGGAATTTTTTAAATAATAAATTGGTTTTTAATGCGGATGTAGGGATTGGTACAGTTACACCTTCAGAAAGACTAGAAGTTGTTGGTAATATCAGAACTATTGGTGGATCTTTTATTGCTGATGGAGGAACTCTGACAGTACCAGATTATGTTTTCGAACCTGATTATAAATTAGAAAGCATTGAAGAGCATGCAGAATTCATGTGGAATAACAAACATTTACCAGCAGTTAGTAGTGCCAGCGATATTAAAAATTCGGATGGATACAATATTTCCGAACGCAGAGAGCAAATGCTCGAAGAACTTGAAAAGGCACATATTTATATCGAGCAGTTAAATAATCAAATTAAGAGTTTAGAACAGAAGAATAATGAATTACAATTACGAATGGAACAAATTGAAATACTTCTTTTAACAAAATAGTACTTTCCAAATGATAAAGACCTGTCAGTGTCTCTGGACCTGACAGAGTCTTTTTTAAATTAATAACTAATCTTTTTAATTTTCTGCAGGCTAACAATTCGTTTGTCAATTTGAATTGACTCTTAAGGTTTTATGTCTTATATTTCATTTTTTACCAAAATTCTAAAATTATGAGAAATTTACTTTTTTTGGTTTTAGCATGTATGCTAAGTTCTTTTTCTTTGAAAACCTTAACACAAGTTCCTGAAGCTTTTAAATACCAGGCAGTAGTTAGAAATTCGTCAGGTGAGATTCTTCCTAATCAAAACATTAGTGTGCGAATTAATATTTTGGATGGAAGTTCATCTGCTTCAAGCGTTTTTACAGAAACACATTCAGCGATTACGAATATCAACGGTGTTTTTTCCATAAATATTGGAAGAGGAACTCTGGTCTCTGGCGATTTTAACACAATCAACTGGAGTACTGGAGATAAATATCTGAAAGTAGAAATTGATGATCAAGGAGGAACTTCATATACCGATTTGGGAACCATTGAATTACTTTCAATTCCTTATGCTTTTTATGCGAATGAGGTTGCGAACAAAGATGATGCAGATCCTGATCCAACAAACGAAATTCAAAGTTTAAATCTTGATGGTAATACCTTAGCAATTAGTAATGGAAATAGTGTGAATTTGTCAGAAACTGGAGGGTCAAGTCTATGGACTACAACTGGAGAAAAGATATATTATAGCACAGGAAATGTTGGTATTGGTTCATCCGATCCGGTTAGTAATCTTGAGGTAAAAGCAAATTCTGCTGGAAGCGATGCTTTATTCCAGGTAATTAACTCGAATAATGATACGGTATTTGCAGTTTATCCCGATGGAGTAAAAATATTTATCGATTCCGAAGCCAAAGGTAAAGTAGGTGGTTTTGCCATTAGCGGTCGTAGTCCTTCGAAAGCCGGGGGTGTTGAAATTTTCAGAGCAACCGTTGACAGTACACGAATATATGTAAGCGATACAGTAAGTGCCAAAGGCAAAGTTGGAGGTTTTGCAATTAGTGGTCGTTCACCCAGTAAAGGTTTTGGGAATGACTATATGATTGTTACCGGAGATAGTACAAGAATATATATCAACGATACATCAACAGTAAAAGGTAAAGTAGGAGGTTTTGCCATTAGCGGACGTAGTCCATCTAAAGGTCCAACAAATGATTATTTGCAAGTTACAAGAGATAGTACCAGAGTTTATGTTACCGAAAGCACTACAAAAGGTAAAGTTGGCGGTTTTGCTATAAGTGGACGCAGTCCTTCAAAAGGAGTTGCCCGAAAGTTTATGGATATGACCAAAGAAAATTACTTTATTGGTCACGAAAGTGGTCAAAAGAATGTTGATGGTTTATATAACTCATTTATGGGTTACGAAAGTGGACTCAGTAATGCTTCTGGAAGCAATAACTCCTTTATTGGTTATAGAACCGGTTACAATAATACAGAAGGAAATCATAATACATTTTTAGGAGATTCAGCAGGTTTTGAAAACACGATTGGTTCAGGCAATCTTTTTGTAGGTAAGAATACAGGACTGTATAATGTTGAAGGAAATTATAATTCTTTTATAGGCTATCAAAGTGGGTATCATAATTCTGACGGTGTAAATAATTCTTTTCTTGGAAGTTTTGCGGGTTACAACAATACAAGTGGAAGCTATAATACATTTGTTGGTGATTCAGTAGGTTATAGTAACACCCTTGGTAGTGAAAATTCATTTTACGGTGATAAAGCTGGGTTAAATAATACTGACGGTTCAAATAATATTTTTATAGGTAATTTATCAGGATTTTTAAATACAGGAGGAGATTCTTCTATTTTCATTGGTAATAGAAGTGGTTATTCAAATAATTCTGGAGGATCGAATGTATTTGTTGGTAATAGGTCAGGGTATTCTAACATTTCAGGAAATTATAATGTTTTTACAGGATTTAAGGCTGGATATTATAATCAAACAGGTAATTTAAATGTATTTATGGGTTATAAGTCAGGATACACAAATTATAATGCAGTTGAAGGTGTTTTTATAGGTTATTTAGCTGGATATAGCAATTATAATGGTCAGAAAAATGTCTTTATAGGAAGCAGTGCAGGATATACCAACTCAAGTGGGTTTGATAATGTTTTTCTTGGAAGCAATGCAGGTTTTGCTAACACAGAAGGAAAATATAATGTGTTTGTTGGTGCAAGTGCGGGACGTGCAAATGAAAATGGTAATGCAAATGTTTTTATTGGACAGAATACGGGTATATCAAACACTTTGGGGTACAATAATGTTTTTCTAGGTACTAGTTCTGGCTTCTCTAATATTGGCGGTTATAGAAACGTATTTATTGGAATGACAACAGGTTATTCAAATACAGGAGGAACCAGTAATGTCTTTATTGGAAATCAGGCAGGTTACGATAATAGTAATGGTCATGAAAATGTAATCATTGGAGCATATGCCGGAGGAAACAACACAATTGGAGGTAGAAATGTTTTTATTGGTGTTCAAGCAGGATGGGAGAATACAACTGGCAGTTATAATGTTTATCTTGGTAATAAAGCAGGAGTTTCATGTAAAACGGGAGGTGGAAATGTATTTGTTGGAGATAGTGCAGGTTATAACGAAACTTATTCGGAGAGATTTTATGTGGAAAATTCATCAAAGGATTCCACGGGAACACTTATATGGGGTAGCTTTAGTAATGATCTTTTAAGATTTAACGCTGAAGTAGGAATTGGAAGGAATGCCCTTTCAAATAAATTAGAAGTTGAAGGTGAGGCATCAAAAACTGTTGCAGGTTCGTGGTTAGCAAATTCTGATCGTAGGATAAAAACAGATATTCAAGAAATCGAGAATGCTATCGGCATTATATTAAAATTACATCCTGTAAAATTTAAATATACTGATTATTGGAAACAAAGGCATCCTTCAATAAAAGATCAATATTATTTTAATTTTATAGCTCAAGAGTATCAAAACATATTTCCAGAATCTGTTAAAGGGAGTGGAGAATATATTGAAGGTGATATAACTGAAATTTTACAATTGGATACTTATAATGCTCAAATCGTTACTATTAAAGCTGTTCAGGAACTCATTGAAGAAAATCAAGAATTAAAGAAAATCAACGAAGAAATTAAAATTCGTTTAACCGAAATCGAAAAGCTCCTCATGGCAAAATAATATTTTCTTGTAGTTTATTAGACCTGTCAGGTTTTTAAAACCTGTCAGGTCTATTTGCTAATAAAAAAACACAAGCAAATGATTGCTGGATTTTAGCGTTTATTTCAAAATCGACTACGATAAATAATTTAATTTGATTATAAGTATTTAATACGTTATCTTACTCTTTATTTTTAAAATTAAAACTATGAGAAAGATGAGGTTTATACTTTGGATTACATTTAGTTTGTTTGTAAATAGCATATTTTCGCAAACTACAGGAAATTTCAACTACCAGGCCGTAGTTAGAGATTCGGAAGGTAATTTAATCACGAATAAATCCATGACGGTTCAATTGAGCATTATTGAATCAACAGCCGATGGTAATGAGATTTATATAGAAACTCATTCGGTAACTTCAACAAATACAGGTTTAATTAATTTATTGGTTGGAAATGGTATTTCCAGCCTGGGTGATTTTGCTTCCATAAACTGGGGTGAAAATCCAAAATTCATTAAAATAGAAATCAATGCAGGGAGTGGTTTAGCCGATTTGGGCACTTTCCAGCTTTTCTCGGTTCCCTTTGCACATTATGCCATTGAGGTAGAAAACAAAGACGATGCCGATGCCGATCCTGCGAATGAAATTCAGGATATATCATTATTAGGTACTGACTTATCAATTACAAGTGGAAGTACCCTTGATTTAAGTGTAATTCAGGATGGTGTTGACGATGCTGATAATGACCCTGCTAATGAGATACAGGATTTAAATTTGGCTGGCAATGTGCTTACCATTACGAATCATCCTTCACCAACTCCCATAAACCTGTCTGCATATACAGGTACGAATACCGATGAACAGGAATTATCCATATTAGGAGATACTTTATATATCAGTAACGGGAACGAAGTGGTACTTCCATACGATAGCAGTAAATGGGTTATAAATGGCACTACCATGTACTACAATGGGGGCAATGTAGGTATTGGCTCATCAACTCCTGTAAGCAATCTGGAAGTAAAAGGAACTGCGATTGGGGGTGACGCATTATTTCAGGTAATTAATTCAAATAACGATACTGTTTTTGCAGTGTATCCCGATGGAGTAAAAATATTTATCGATTCCGAAGCCAAAGGTAAAGTAGGTGGTTTTGCCATTAGTGGTCGCAGTCCTTCGAAAGCCGGGGGTGTTGAAATTTTCAGAGCAACAGTTGATAGTACACGAATATATGTAAGCGATACGGTAGGTGCAAAGGGAAAAGTAGGCGGCTTTGCAATTAGCGGTAGATCTCCAAGTAAAGGTGTAGGGAATGATTATTTGTTAATTACAGGTGATAGTACTCGAATTTACATAAACGATACATTGGCAACAAAAGGAAAGGTAGGAGGATTTGCCATTAGTGGACGTAGTCCATCCAAAGGACCAACAAACGACTATTTGCAAATTAACAGAGATAGTACAAGGATATACATTACAGAATCGGCCACAAAAGGAAAGGTAGGAGGATTTGCCATTAGTGGAAGAAGCCCAAGTAAAGCAGGATATACAGAAAAAGATTATTTCAACATAAGTGCAAATACTACTGCTGAAAAAATCAATAACGAATCCCGAATTATGTGGTATCCAGAGAAATCAGCATTTATGGGAGGTGAAGTGCACGTTGGTTCGGCAGATAGTGTTGGTGAGAATTCCGCAGCATTAGGTTATCGGAATATTGCAATGGGGAACTGGTCGCAGGCATTTGGTTTTCAGAGTAAAGCTTTAGGTACCTATTCAACGGCCATTGGTAATGAGGCAGAGGCAGAAGAAAATTCTTTGGCCGTTGGTTATCAGGCAAAAGCTACGGGAATTAGTTCATACGCTTTAGGATCCGGGGCATTGGCTACTGCGGATAAAAGTTTTGCATTTGGGTCTGTCGGTATTGATTCATTAGGTAATGTGACAGGAAATACACAAGCAACAGGTGAATATGCGTATGCTTTTGGATTAGGTTCGGTAGCTTCTGGTCGAGGAGCATTTGCAATCGGGGCAAATGATACTGCATCAGGTGAATTTTCAACAGCTATTGGATATAAAACAAAATCAGATGGTTATTTTTCAACAGCCATGGGAGGTTATGCCGAAGCACAAAATTTTTATACTGTAGCTATAGGTTACAGGAATAAAGCTGTAGGTATTGGTTCTGTTTCGCTGGGTTTTCAAAATACTGCTGAGGGTCTTTACTCTTTTGCATCAGGATTTAGAACGGATGCAATTGGTTTTAAGTCAATTGCATTTGGATCAGATTGTCAATCTGAGGGTTCATATTCTATAGCTATTGGAGATCAGGCATCAACAGGTTTATCCGGATCCTGGGCACTTGCTCTGGGAAGAAACTGTCAGTCTAATTCGGTAGGTTCTGTTGCTATTGGTTACCAGTCGGTTGCTGATGGTGCTTATGCTGTTGCTTTAGGTTATCAGGACACCGTAACGTCTGCAGCAGCATATTCGGTTGCAATAGGATATAAAAATAAGGCAACAAGTGTGTATGCTTTGGCTATGGGGTCGTATACAACTGCTTCACAGTTATATGCTTCTGCATTTGGAAATACAACTACTGCCAGCGGACAAAATTCATTTGCTGCAGGATATTTATCACAGGCATCAGGAAATGCAGCTACAGCTTTTGGAACGTCAAATATTGCCAGTGGTAATAATTCTATGGCACTGGGATATGACACAGAAGCACAAGCTTATGGATCATTGGTGATTGGCAGGTATAATGTTATTGCAGGAACTGCGGCAAGCTGGCAAGGTACAGAGCCTTTATTCGTAGCAGGAAATGGAACAAGCGCAGGGGCCCCTAATAATGCTTTAACTTTATATAAAAATGGGGATTTGAATGTTGATGGTGTTGTAACTGCAACTAATGTAACCGCTCCATCTGATAAAAGATTAAAAACCGATATTGAAGATTTAAGTTATGGCTTAAATGAGATTTTAAAATTAAGACCGGTTTCATATGTTTTGAAGAAGAAACCTGAATTAGGAGTTAAGCTAGGATTAATAGCTCAGGAAGTACAACCGTTAATAAATGAAGTAATTAATGTTGGTAACGACTCAGAAAAAACTCTTGGAATTTATTATTCAGATTTAGTACCTGTTTTAATAAAAGGAATACAAGAACAGCAACAAATTATTGAAGCACAAAACAGAAAAAATGAGGAACTGGAACTGCAACTGAAATTAATTATGGAGCGACTGGAAAAGCTTGAAAAATAAAATTTAAAAATAAGGGGCTAAAATTTTGCCCCTTATTTTTTTGCTGTATTATAAGAAATTCAGGAATCCCGTTTTATGTAAATATAAAATTACAAGTAATGCAAAGAATAGTAACCACAATAATACTTTTAAAGTTTTCGACTTATATTTTCGAACAAGCATGATAATTACCAGGATTATAATTATGAACATATAATACCAAAATGAGATTTCACCTTTTATTGGACCCTCATAATAAACCTCATCTCCAATACTAATTATAATTCCCGGATTTGTTTTAGGTGTTACATTTGCAATAACTAAATAATAACTTCCATCAAGATTGTCAATTATTTGTTTCAAGTAAGGTTCCAGAACAGGTTCTCCAACAGCTTGTTCTTCATTTAAATTTGTTTTATGACTAAGAGTTTCTTCTGGTGCTTTGGGCAAATATTTAAATTTTATTTTAGATATAAAACCTGGCCCCATGTAATATCCAAACTTATTTTTTGGTCTTATTTTAAGTATTTCTGTTATATATTTACCTGTAGACACTTCATCTTCGGAAAGTGTGCTTATTTCAACAGTATTACTTACATCTGATATATTCCCTTCTGCATCTTCTGCAATAACATGGAAAGTATATTTTGTCGATGGTTTTAAATTAGCAACAGTATAACTTGCACTGCTCGAATTTATAATAAAAGATGCATCCTGGTAAATGTTATATTTTATTTCACCATTACCTCCATCTGATATGTTCCAGCTTAAATTCAAACCTGTTTGAGTAATGTTTTTTACCGTTAGCTTTGTAGGAGCAGTTATATCAACAGGCTGATCTAATGTAGTAATACTAATTTCATTACTTTGATCAGATTCATTCTGTGCAGCATCTTTAGCCGTTATATAGAAGTTATAATTCGTTCCTGCCGACAGGTTTGTTATAGAATATGCGTTGCCTGAGGTGCTGGCTAAGGGTTCTTCATTTTTATAAATTACATATTCAACAATACTGTTGTTATCGGTGGAAATATCCCAGTTTAAATAAACACTGGTTTGTGCAATATTAGTAGCCGTCAGATTAGATGGAGCAGTTGGTTTTTCTATATCCGGAATATTAAGTGTTGTAAAAGAAACTTCATTGCTAGCAACTGATACATTACCGGACGCATCAACTGCCTTTACTAAAAATGTGTAGCGTGTATTTGAATTTAAATTATCGATGGTTGAATTTATAGCCGGATGTTGAGTGCTAAGCAGATAATCTCCGTTTTTATAAATCTTATACTCGTATACTCCAACATTATCGGTCGATGCTATCCAGTTTATATCGACAGTGGATTGTGTAATGTTTGATACTGTCAAACTATTTGGTTTTGTGGGAGGAGTATTATCTATAAATGAACCTGGTGTTTCACCAATTACCAGTCCGAATTCCATAACAGCAGACAACTGTTTTATACGCTCAAATTTACCTATCGAAGGAACTTCTCCTTTTATTAAGAATATTGCCTGATATACTCCCGTTAAATCAGTATTTGTATAAATGCCGGAGAAGTTGCCATTCCCTTTATTTTCAAGCTTTATAATCTGTTCTTCAGGAAGTAAGGCCGAAAAGAATGATTCATCATTATTTAATAAAGTAACCAATTTATTTTGTGCGGCATCGGTATAGTCAATAAGGGTATCTGTTAGTTGTGTTTCATAAATAGCAAGCAAATGTCCAATATCATCACCTGGTTTTATTAATACTACAGATACTGAGTCATTTTCCGAGATTAAAGGTGCCCCTGCATATATTAAGTCACTGTTAAACTTTATGGTATCACCTGTTTTGTACATGGATGAATTTAAATTAGAAGGATATTTTAGGAAATGATCATCGGTAAAGCATGTTAAGTAAAATTGATCTGCAGATGATCCGGAAACTGTAACTTCCCATTCTCCGCCGCCATAAATTACTTCATCGTTTTGTATAGGGAATTCTATATTTACAAGTTTGTAGAAATCTCCGGATTTTTCAATTAAATAATCTCCAAGTTCTAAATCACCCTTCTTAATGCTAATATCTATATTTGCATTTTCGTCATGAATTAATTCAAAGAAAACACGAGAAACTATATTATTTATCTGGAACTTATACGTTAAATCTCCTGAAGAAAGATTTCCGATTTTACGACCTACAATTTGAGGACTTCCGCCTTCAAGCATATTTGCAAACTGATTTTGGAAAAAATTATGAATTTCGGGCTCTGTATCTGCACCAGTTGTTATTGATAAAGATACACCTCCATTTGCTGTTGAAATCTGAGATAAAATAGCAGGAACCAATGTTGATGATCCTAAACCGATAGAATAATAATAGATACTGTCGAGTGTACTACACGGGCAATCGTTTAAGACATCAGGTACTGTGGTGAATGTTCTTCCATCAATGTTAACCAAGGGGGGTACATTTTGTAAACCATCAGTAAATAATAATACAATTTTACGTGCTCCAATCGGATCATTATTATCCAGTTTGTTTTTCCCATCTAATAAACCTTTTCCCATTGCAGTAGCAGAAAGAGGACCTCTGCTGTTCATATCTTTAGTAATAGTATCTGTTGTAGTTGGATTTGCATTTACTTCAGTAATATCAATAAAACCAATATTCAGTGGTGGGTTAGGAGTAACTAAATTTGTTGTAAAGTATGATAAAGCGATTGAATCACCCTCTTGTTGTGATATTTCCAGTTTTTCTACAAATAACTCTACTGCATTTTTAAGAACATTCCATCTGATATCCGTACCTCCGGGAATTACCCACCCCATACTTCCTGAGATGTCAAGTACTAAAGCTACTTTTATAGGATCTCTGAGTACTGGCAGTCTGTATTTTATGACATCACTTTGACCAACGTTTGGGCCTGAAATTATATTCAAATTAACTTCTATTTCGAGAAAGTTATTTCCCCCGAGAGGCTTACATCTGCTTATCGCTGGCATATCTATATCCCCCGTGGTAGAATTTGGAACAGGAGAACCGCTTTCACATGGAGTTGTCTGTACAATTGTAAATAAACAATTGCTTCTTGGTTCACTGATTAAAGGTATCTGAAAATGATAATCTTCACCCGGTAACGAAGGAGGCAAAATAATTATACACGCAGGGTCGGTTGGATTAGTTCCACATATCGGTGGCACTTCTCCTCCGGGATAATCTGCAGGGTTCCTGCTTATTATTTGAGCATGGATACTAGCTGTAGAAATAAATAATAATAAAAAAAAGATGATTTTCAATCCTCTGGAAGAAAATAGTAATTTTTTCATGATAATTTAATTTTAGGTTAATAAGTTCGATTTTTCAATCGTGTTTGTTTATAGCAAGTTATAAATAATTTTTCAATCGGTGAATTATTTTTATAATCTTAATTATATTTGTAATACACTAACGGATAGAGGGAATGTGTAATCCTTGATATCTAAAGGATTTTGTAATTATTCATAAAAATTATAAATAAAGCTAAACAATTTGTATTGAACGATGTTAAGTTTTTGTTTATCTTGACCAATGATTGTAACTAATTTATTGCCATTATGAAAAAATCACTACTTTTTTTATTGATCCCTTTACTAATTTGTAATATCGGTTGGGCTCAGGTTCCTGGTAAGTTTAACTATCAGGCGGTTATTAGAAACAATACCGGGGAGTTAATTACTGAACAAAATGTTGATATTCAAATATCACTTCTAAATGATACCCCAGAAGGTAATTTACTTTATCAGGAATCACATAGTAAACTAACAAACACTTATGGAATTGTTAACCTCGTTATTGGCGATGGAACAGATAAAATGGGTGATCTTTTACAGATTAATTGGGGGCAAGGGGATAAGTATCTTAAAGTAGAAGTTGATGCAGGATCAGGGCTAACAAATTTAGGAACTATTCAGTTACTATCTGTTCCATATTCTTTATTTGCTGAGACTGCTGATTCAGCAAGAGTAGCAAATATGGCATATTCTGCAAATATGGCTGATGTTTTAGGATCAAATGGAGTTTATTCAACAAATACCGATACTTTATTTGTAGTTAAAGATCATTCAGGGAATGTAGTTTTTGCTGTATTTCCTGATGGCGCTCAGGTTATTGTAAACGAAGCTGCCAAAGGTAAGGTTGGAGGTTTTGCCGTAAGTGGCCGAAGTCCATCAAAAGCCGTAGATGTAGATATTTTAAAAATCACCCAGGATAGCACCAGGATTTATGTGAACGATACGGTTAATGCAAAAGGCAAGGTTGGTGG
>DMBU01000110.1 GCA_003446015.1 Bacteroidales bacterium
AAAAATTGTCATGTACTAAGTAATTTAGATTATATCGATAAGAAACACAATGAAATCGACAAAATGATAATTATGGATTATTCTTTTGAGAGACATGTTGATATTAAGCATCTTAAAGCCCTCAATTAATGCAATGAACAAATTACTATTAAAATTTTATGAAAAAAATTCTTATATCAATATTCTTAATTACACTTTTTGTAAAAATCGAGGCGCAAATATATGTGCACAGTGGCGAAGTAAAAGGCAGATGGGTGTTTGAAAATTCCCCATATATTGTAGAAGGAAATATTACGATAACAGATACTCTAATTATCGAACCTGGAGTTGAGGTAAAGTTTAAGGATAGTGTAAGTATGGAAGTTACTGGTAAATTAATCGCTGTAGGAACATCAACAGATTCGATTTTCTTTACAAATCTTAGCAATACATGGAGAGGTATCCGTATAAGAAATAGTAATTTTATGTCTATATTAAAGTACTTTCAAATATCGGGAGTGCGAAATTTGGATTATAAAGGAGGTGCTTTGTTAATTTATAAAAGCAATAATGTAAAAATTTCCCATGGCACTTTTTATAACAACAGTGCTGAATATCAGGCTGGTGCACTTAGTCTTTCTGAATTAAATGATTTTGCTGTTTCTAATGTGCTCTTTTATAAAAACAGCCTATATAGCGATTATAATGGAGGATGGCAGGGCTCAGCAGTAGCTATAGAGAATTCTTTCATCAAATTCACAAACATTACTGCTGTAAAAAACAACTGCTTAAGTCCGACTAATTATTCTGCTGCAACTTTTTATTTTTATTTCGATTCAGAAGTTGTATTTGAGAATTGTATTATTCAAGGAAACGATTCTAATCCATTTTTTTCAAGAAATGAAGATCAGATTTATATTTCGAATTCCAATATTCAAGGACTATCTGAGATTCAAAATCCTATAATTGGAGAAAACAATTATGATTCTGTCCCAGCATTTATCGATTTTGAAAATGATAATTTTCAATTAAAATGGATAAATTATCCAGATCAAGACTATAAACCAAAAGAAGTTGACGGTGGGGTTATTTCAATCCATGATTTAGATGGATCCATTTCCGATATTGGAGCTTTCAATTTTGACCAATCTGGAATCTATTTTCCACCAAGTGCTTTTTTTAGTGCAAGTAGCACTTATGTAAACGTAGGGACAGAAATACAATTTATAAACAACACACAAAAAGGGAGCGAAGAGATTAAAGATTATTTTTGGGATTTTGGAGATGGAAATAGCTCTACTGAATATGAACCATCTCATATATTTAATAGTTACGGCAGATATACTGTTTCTTTAACAGTAACTGATATTAATGGAAATACAGATACAAAATCAAAAACGAATTATATTATTTCTGGAACCTTAATTCCTGAAAGTACAGTTTCAGGTGTTTGGAATAATAATTTAAGCCCTTATATTATATCTGGTGATATTATTGTTCCTGAAAACGAACTCTTAGAAATAAATGAAGGTGTTGATGTATTTTTTACGGGCTATTACGGAATTACAGTAGATGGAGATTTGATATTAAATGGAAAAGAAAATGAAAACGTTGTGTTTATCGCTCTTGACACACTGTTTTTCTATGATAGAAATATTCATTGGGATTACATTCTTCAAAAAGATTATCAGACGGGATGGAAGGGGATCTATTATTCAGGGAATAATAATAAGTCATATGTAAACTATTCGACCTTTAGTTATGCCAGAAGTTTTATAGGTAATTTTGAATACGACCCCAATGATACCCGAAAGGGGGCTGCCCTTGCAATTAATTTTAATGACTCTTTTAAAATTAAAAATAGTAGTTTTTTCAATAATAATGCAAATGGCCATTCAAATGGAATATTATCAGGGCATAAAGGTGCTGCCATAAAGAGCCAGAATTCGAATATTGAAATTAATAATTGTTATTTTAAAAATAACCATGCAGATAAAAGTATAGTTTATCTAACTCAAACATCTAACTCAAAAGTACTTGGTAATTACTTTACAGAGAATGAAAGGGGCGAATATGCTATTTATGCTGCTGCAGGTGAAAAAGTAAACGAGAACTACCAACTTGTTATTCAAGACAACACCATTATTAATAATAAAATGGGAGGTATAGTTTGCGGCGCTGGTTTATCTAATGCAAAAATATTAGTCAATAATAATAGAATTGAAGACAATATTGGAAGAGGAATCTATGTTGGTTCCGGAGGAACTATTTTAGTTTCTAATAATTGGATTGTAAATAACATTGCATTCGATGGTGGTGGTATATCTATTAGGAATCAATTTGTTCCAACCATTGTCAATAACTTTATAAGCGACAATGAAATTACTTATATATGGGGACAAGGTTCTGGAATTCTTTGTGAAATGAATGCGCTAATAATAAATAATACCTTAACTAAAAACAGAGCAGCTGAAGCCATTTATGGGGATAATTCTACGTATACAGCAATAAATAATATTTTATACGATAACCCTGACGGCAATTTTGGTCAGAATTCTGGCGCAGGCGTTTATCCAAAAGCAGTATTAATAAATAATTATGAAGGAAATCCGCGTTTTGTTTACGGAGATAGCCCCAAATTAGTAGCTGATTCTCCCTGTATTGATGCGGGCACTCTTGACCTTCCGGTTGTTTTGCCTAGTGTTGATATATTTGGAGATCCAAGAATAAGCGGTATTAGCTCTAAAATTGATATTGGGGCTGTGGAGTACCGTGAAGAAGCGCTTGGAGTGGATGACAGTATAACCGAATTAGATAATCTTAATATATACCCTAACCCAACAGCCAACATTTTAAATATAAAAATGCCAAATAATAATATTGAAAAAGTAATTCTTTATGAGATTTCTGGTAAGATTTTAAAAGAGTTTAACAGCAATGAAATCAATTTACTAAATTTTAAAACCGGCATTTATTTTATAAGGATATTTACTAAATCAAATTCTATTATGAACTTAAAGGTTATAAAAAATTAATCTTTTATGCTTTATCCTCAAAAAGGGATTTGCTATCACCTTTTCTACAATAGTCAATCCTTAAAAAGTATTTAACATATTGAATGTTAATAACTTAATAAGATTATTTTTTGTTTAAATCTGCAAGGTTTCGTATTTTTATAACGTAAACCTTGCAATTTATAATTATGTTAACCAAGCCTAAAATTTAAAATCGTCGAGTTTTTGAGGCGTGAGTTGTGAGCCTTTTTGAAGCAGTTCAAGTTCGAAGCTGGCGATATTGGCAATTAGTGAAGCAATATAGTTATTGATTTGGATGTAATTTTGGTTTGAGCTGTTAACCAGTTCGCGTTTGGCGTTCCACTCGGACGGCTTAATTTTAACCCGCGACGAGATTTACTTTGTATCCCTCCGACCAACTACACCAACTCTTTCTCAGGTGAGAGCAGTAAATTTTGTGGCAGCAGATCNNGGCTTATCCAAATCCAAAACCGGCAAAAACAACACTCGCCACATTATTGAAAAGGTTACAACAGAAAGGGTTTGTGGAATATCAGGTTTTTGGCAATTCCAGACAGTATTCTAGTTTGATAGAGAGAGATGAATATTTTTCCGATTTGTTTGCGGGTTTGGTTTCACATCAATTTAATAATTCGATCCAAGAGCTCGGACAATTATTGATTCACCAACTACAACTGAAAAGAGAGGATTTAGAAGCGTTGAAAAAAATGATAGAACA
>DMBU01000129.1 GCA_003446015.1 Bacteroidales bacterium
TCGATGAATTAACAAATCAAGTCCACACTTGATTTGTTAATTCATCGATGTGTTGATGTGTTGATTCATCCACATGAGTTGTTGATGTATTTATATGTTGATTAGTTATTTTACCAATAATTATACCGATAATCAAACCTATTGCTAAAACAATTAAGATTAGTTTTAGATTTTCTTTTATGATTTGAATTATATTTTTCATTTTACTTATTTTTTAATTATTTCATTGTCTCATTGTCTCATTATCTTATCATTTGCCCATTAAATAATTGATGAATGAAATAGCTGCTTGTTTATCCACCCGGGATTTTTCAAGTTCCAGATTATATTTTAATAATCTACGTTCCATTCGAAGAACTTCTTCAAAATTTTTATTGCCTGTTGAATAATCTGTTTCCAGGATTTTAATTGATTTTTGAGCCAAATTCAATTGTGAGTTAAATAAACTAATTCTACGATCAGCGTCCAGATAATCTTTCCATGCATTCTCGAAAAGAGTTTCCAATACATTCATTTTATTTACTTTCTCGTTTTCCTTAGCAACTTCAAGGTAAACTACTTCTTGTACCATAGCTTTGTACTTATTGCGATAAAGAGGAATTGTGATCCCTATTGTTGGAAACACAAACGCATCGGTACCTGCCATGTTATTGTCGCCTTTGCCAACAAAAGTGTAATCAAATCCTATATTGATATTTGGTTTACCACTTTTTTCTGCAACGTCCTTTTTAAAACGTAAAGCTTCTTTTTGAAAATCAATGCTTAGCAATTGATGATTTTTTGTAAGGATAGAATCCAGAGCTGCCTGTTTTGAAAGACTGATGTTAGTTGCCCATAAAACGTCGGGAAACAAGATGGTCTCATTATCTTCAATATTTAACAAATTGTTAAACATCACCTGCAAAACATACTGTTTATCCTTTAAAAAAGCCAACTGGTTCTCTAAATCTCCAATTTCCATTTCAATTCTGTATTCATCAACAGCAGAAACTAATCCTGCTTCTACTTTTATATAAGCTAATTGTCGAAATACATTTAAAATTTCAATATTTTCATTTGTAATAGCAATGGCCTTATTATTAAAATACAGATCAAAATAAGTTGATCGCACTTCGTTAAAAAGCTTTGATTTAGCTTCTTCAAAAGCTTCATATTTTGCTTTTGCCAATTGAACGGCAACATTTTCTTTAGCTTTTAGCGTACCAAACCAGGGAAACATTTGTGATGCAGAAATCTTAAATTCCTGAGGTCCAACCCGTGTTTCAACAGGCTGAATAAAATATCCAAATGCTATTTGTGGGTCGGGTAAAGCTTTTACCTGTGGTGCAACTTCTAATGCAGCCATGTACTCATTAAATTTCATCTTAAGTCCGGGATTATTTTTAGCAGCCGTTTGTAAATATCTTCCCAAATCTTCCTGACCTGTTACTATTGATGATATAAATAACAAGAAGACTCCAATTATGATTTTATATCTTTTCATAACATTATGCATTTTTATTTTTTAGCTCTCTTTTTATCTTACTTTCTTGCCACATACTATAGAGTACAGGTACAACAAACATGGTTAATACCTCAATGGTCATTCCACCAAATAAAGGAATAGCCATAGGAACCATAATATCTGAACCTTTTCCGGTTGAGGTTAAAATAGGAAGCAAAGCAATAACCGTTGTTGCTGTGGTCATAACTGCTGGACGAACCCTTTTTGAACCAGCTTCGAGAACCAAAGCCCTTACTTCCTTTATAGTTTTAGGTTTAAGTTTTTCTTGCAATTGCATGATATAAGTGCTAATTAAAACACCATCGTCGGTGGCAACTCCAAACAGGGCAATAAATCCTACCCAAACAGCTACACTTAAGTTTATAGTTTGAACCTGAAACAAAGTCCTTAATTCAATTCCGGCCAATGATCCATTCATAAACCAGGGCTGACCATAAAGCCATAACATGATAAATCCACCCGATAAGGCTACAATAATACCTGTAAAAATGAGCGAAGTTGAAATAACTGAACGAAACTGGAAATAAAGAATAAGAAAGATGATTAATAACGAAATAGGTACAACAATTAATAATCGCTTGGTTGCCCTTATCTGATTCTCGTAATTTCCTGTAAAAACATAGCTTACACCTGCTGGCACATTGAACTCACCTTGATCTATCTTTGCTTTTAAATAGGCTTGCGCATTTTCAACCACATTAACTTCGGCAAAACCTTCTTTTTTATCGAAAATAACATATCCTACTAAGAATGTATTTTCACTTTTAATTAATTGTGGACCACGGGTATAGTGAATTGTAACTAATTCTCCCAGAGGAATTTGAATTCCCGTTGGTGTTGGAATCAGTATCTTTTTCAAATCTTCAGGATTATCCCTGTATTCTCTGGCATATCTTAATCGTACAGGGAATCGTTCACGTCCTTCTACTGTTGTAGTGAGTTTCATCCCACCAATTGCACTACTCAACACATCTTGCAGGTTTTTTACGGATATTCCATATCGGGCAATTGCATCTCTGTTTATTTCCAATTCCAAATAAGGTTTACCTACCACACGGTCGGCAAAGACTGACATTGGCAGGACTCCTTCAACCTGTTTCAGGTGCTTTTCAATTTCGTAGCCAACTTTCTCAATAGATTCAAGTGTTGGACCAAATACTTTGATTCCCACAGGTGCCCGCATTCCGGTTTGCAACATCACCAAACGGGTTTGAATAGGTTGCAATTTTGGTGCTGAAGTTAAACCCGGAATGGTAGCCTGCTTAATAATTTCGTCCCAAATATCATCCGGTGATTTGATTTCATCACGCCATTGTCGGAAATATTTACCTTTTTTATCTTCAATAAGATTTTCTTTATCAATTAATTGAAAACCTTCTTCCTTTCTGTCATATGTTGTACCATCTCTTAAAATAAAGGCATCGTCTTTGTTTACTTTAAAGCGGATTCTATGCCCATCTTCATTCAAAATGTATTCTGATTTGTAATTAATAATATTTTCGAACATTGAAGTAGGCGCTGGATCCAGGGCCGAATTTACTCGTCCCCATTTACCAACAACACTTTCCACTTCGGGGATATTATTTAATTTTTTATCCAG
>DMBU01000005.1 GCA_003446015.1 Bacteroidales bacterium
TGTCGGATTCTTTACTATACCAGCAGCCAGGTCAATAGAGGGGCAACCAGTATTAAATACATAGTCCCGATTTTCGCCTAACCGTATCACTCTTTCTTTAGCACCTTCCGAAGCTACAAAATGATAATCAGCTAATTTAGTAATGGCATGTCGCACTTTTTCGTCAATGTTTCCTGTCACTTCACCACCTTGTACATGTGCTAGTGGTATATTCATATAGGAAGCTGCAATAGCAGTAGCCATAGTCTCAAACCGGTCGGCAATGGTTACTACAATATCGGGTCGCAGGTTATCGAAAACAGTTGATAGTTCTAGAATTCCGATTCCGGTGGTTTTTGCTGCAGCGGCTGGATTTTCACCTTCAAGTACATTGAATACTTTTGCGGCAATTTCAAAGCCATCCTTTTCCATTATTCGCACGGCTGTGCCATAACGGTCGAGCAATGCAGAAGCAGCAACCACCAACTGTAATTCGAGTTCCGGATGAATTTTAATTGCCTGCAAAGCTGTTTTTACACGACTGTAACTGGGGCGTGCAGTAACTACCACACATATTTTTCGTTTCATTCTATATCATTATATGTGAGAAATGAGTTTGCTAACAAATCTTTATTCAGTTTGTGTCCAATTATATTTCTATATTCAGAAGCATTTATTCCGTGTCCTTTTGGCTTTTTGGTTTCTAGGTCTTCAAAGCAAAGAATGTCTCCTTTTTTAAGGTCTTTATTGATTGAAAGAGATTTTTCAAATATGAATTTTAAGCCCTGGATTTTGTCGTCAATAATTTTGTCGCTAAGTACAGAAAAATCTGTTTCGAGATCGCGAACTGCGTTTACAAGGTAGGAAATCTCATCAATTTCGAGTGAAGCTTTTGCATCGGGTCCAAACATATTGCGTTTGAAAACAGCATGAAATTCTAGAATTTCAGCACCAAGAGCTACAGCAGCTATCATGGGATGTATCAAAGCACTATGATCTGATAAACCTACCGGCAAATTGAATCGATTTTTTAATTCAGGAATAAGTTTAAGTGCCCACTCGCCTGGCTTGGTTGGATAGGCTGTGGTACATTGCAACAGTGAGATCTGATTACGAAAAGGTTCAAAAAAACAAATGGCATGTTCAATTTCTTCGTACGAACTCATACCAGATGAGATTATTACAGGTTTTCCGGTACGGGCAATTTTTTCTAGTAACACAAAATTATTAACTTCTCCTGAGCCAACTTTGTATCGTTTAACCTGCAAGCGTTCCAACAAATCGACAGCAGCATTCGAAAAGGGAGAACTTATAAACTCCAGTCCTTTTTGTTCACAATGTTCTTTTAGTCCGTTCCATTGGTCTTCGGAAAACTCCATTCGCTTCCAGTAATCATAACGTGTATCATCCTCATAACTGAACTTCACTCTGAAAGGTTCAAATTCGCTACTCTCAGCGACAGCTATATGTGTTTGAAATTTCACAGCATCCACACCTGTTTCGGCTAAAGCATCAATATAGCTATGAGCTAATCCAAGGCTACCATCATGTGCCTGAGCAATTTCAGCAATGATAAATACTTTATTCACTTGATATTAATTTATTCGTTTAGAAAGTGTTTCTGATAAAATCTCTGCACCTATTTTATTAATATGATCTCCATCCGGCAAAAACATACTATCTTCCAGCAAATTATCGAATGTAATCACTTCTAAACTATTTCTATTAACTACTTTTTCATATTCCGCCCTGAATTTATTCGGAATTAATGAGGAATACAAACTATGGGTTGGGGTATTTAGCAAAATTAAATTGATTTTGTATTCCCTGCATAGCAGAATAATTTTCTCAAAATATTCCTTATTTAAAGACGAAAACTCTCGTAATATTGTTTTGTTATAGTACACAAAATCAATGCGATCTTTTATCGTATTTTCTGTCAATTCCTTGTTTGTTGTGTGAATGTAAGACTTTCCGATAAACGATTTTTCAGAGTAAATTAAATTATCAAAACCTTTGATTGTTGATTTTTTAATTAATTGAATCTTATTTATTGCTGGATGAATGAGAATAGAGAGTTGCTTTGACAAAGGTAGAATATAAAAATAATTGGAAATTACATCTGCCTCATATATATATTCATCGAAATAGTCGGAAAACGAATGATTACTAGCTCCTAGAAAAACTGTTTTTAATTGTCTGTTATTTTTAAGCAGGAATTTCAGTTTATAATATGAATAAAAATATGATTCGCTTCCTAAGGCAACATTTTTGGTTTTTCTTAATTTCTTATCCTGAAATATCTGTGTTCGTGAATCTCCAATAATAACATTTTCAGTTTCTGAATTCAACTGATAAGTTTTAGCAATATATTTGTTAGTTACTGACAACAAAACAAATAAGAAAAGAAATAAGACTATCGGGAAAAGAATAAAATAACCGATCTTAATCAAGAATATTTTCATTGTGTTATTTTAAAATTGAAAATATATAAATTGCTGTTCCGTTCCACCAAACCAAAAAATTACAAATAAAATAGCGTAATAGAATGAATATCTTACCCACCTTTTCCACCTTAATCCAATTGTTTCGATTGCATACTGCTGTTCTCTGCCAATCCATTCAATCACGATAAATACAACAATAAGTATGATTGTAACAATCGAACTATAAATACCCGGAAATTTTGGTATTGTGAGTAAAGAAAATGAAAACACTTCAGAAAGAATGCTAACTGCATGCGATACACTTTCAGCTCTAAAAAATACCCATGCAATAACTGTCAGTGAAAACGTTAGTAACATTGAGAGAAATTCAGTGAGTGTAGGCAAGGATTTACTTTTTGCAACAATTTCAATGTTTTTTCTATTATTATTTGTCAATAATAAAGGCAAAAAATATAAGGCATTTAGGGCACCCCAAATAATAAAAGTCCAGTTTGCTCCATGCCAGAACCCGCTAATCAAAAATATAATAAAAGTATTTCTTATTACCGTCAATTTTGACCCTTTGCTTCCTCCCAATGGAATATAAATATAATCGCGAAACCAGGTAGTTAGTGAAATATGCCATCGACGCCAAAATTCAGCAATATCTCTTGAGAAATAAGGGAAATTAAAATTACGCATAATATCAATTCCGAACAATCGAGAAGTTCCGATTGCAATATCAGAATAACCCGAAAAATCGCCATATATCTGAAACGTAAAGAACAGTGTTCCAAGGAGTAAAGTACTGCCTGAATAATCGTTGGAGTTATTGAAAATAGTATTAGCGTATTCCGCGCAGTTATCAGCAATTACTATCTT
>DMBU01000030.1 GCA_003446015.1 Bacteroidales bacterium
TAAAATCATGTATCGAGCAAGCGGTTACTGTAGCCGAGAATTACAAATGGTGGGCAGATTATGGTGCTGGTCTTGCTAAGGAAGTTGATTTTGTTTCGGTGCATACCTATCCGCTTTGGGAAGGCAAAGATATAGCCGAAGCAATGCCTTATACAATTGAAAATATGCTGGAAGTAAAAAAGGCTTTGCCCGATTCAAAAATAGTAATTACCGAGGCTGGGTGGGCATCAGTGGCATCAGAGTTTGGAGATAGAGCTAGCGAAGAAAAACAACTTCAATATTATCAGGAGCTTATGTCCTGGGCTAAAGAAATGAATATCACAACTTTCTTTTTTGAAGCTTTTGATGAAGAATGGAAAGGTAATCCGGATAATCCAATGGGAGCTGAAAAGCATTGGGGAATATTTACATCGGAACGTAAACCTAAAAAAGTAGTTGAAAATCTTTATCCACATTTAAAAGAATAAGACAATGAGTAAGGATGGAACGAAATTATCAATAAAAGAAAAAATTGGTTATGGCCTTGGTGATACTGCATCTCACTTTGTTTGGGATATGGTTGGTTTTTGGATACTCATTTTTTATACAGATACCTTTGGAATATCTGCTGCTGCTGCCGGAACAATAATGCTTGTTGCAAGATTTTGGGACATGGTAAGCGATCCAATCATGGGAATTATTGCCGACAAAACGAAAACCCGTTGGGGTAAATTTCGCCCGTATATTTTATGGATGGCATTACCCTATAGTATCCTGGCCGTTTTAACTTTTACTACTCCGGATTTGGGACAAACAGGAAAAATTATTTGGGCAGGAATAACTTATTTTTCATTAATGACAGTATTTACTGCGATTAATTTACCGTATTCATCTCTTGGTGCAGTGATGACATCCGATTCGTACGAAAGAGCCGGACTAAATTCCTATCGATTTATTTTCGCATTTATCGGACAGCTTATTGTTTCAGGAACAGCACTAACGTTAGCGAAGTATTTTGGTAATGGTGATAATGCAAAGGGTTATCAAATCACACTAGTTCTGTTTTCGGTAATTAGTTTTATCCTTTTTATGATAACTTTTAAATCAACAAAAGAACGAATTCAGCCTCTTAAGGAACAAAAAGAATCTATAAAAGAGGATTTTAGAAATTTATTCAAAAACAAACCCTGGGTAATACTATTCTTTGTTGGAATTATTTCATTTATCATGTTTGCAATACAAAACCTTTCCATTGCGTATTACTTTAAATATTATATTGGAAAAGAAGAAAACGTGCAACTGTTTAATGTAGTGGGTACAATTGCTCTAATTGTTGCTATTCCATTCTCCAAAGCACTTGCAAAAAGATTTAGCAAGAAAAATGTTTTTATTGCCAGTTCTCTTATTTCAGGTTTCTTTTTTATTCTCTTGTTCTTACCCACCGAAAAAAACATCGTTTCAATTTATATTATAAATATTCTTGCTAAAATGGCTTATGCCCCAGCTGTTCCATTATTATGGACCATGTTAGCCGATACAGCAGACTATTCAGAATGGAAAACAGGAAGAAGATCGACAGGCTTAGTTTTTTCAGCGGCGACTTTTGCACAAAAAGCAGGTTGGGGAATAGGAGGGGCTCTTGCAGGATGGTTACTTTATCTATTTAAATTTGTTCCTAACGTAGCACAATCGGTAACTTCAGTTTTGGGCATTAAGTTAATGATTTCGATCATACCTGGTATTTTATATATGACATGCGCCATATTTTTATTTTTCTATACCATTGATAAAAAAACCTGCGAAGTGATGCAAGAAGAACTGGATAGGAGAAGGATAGAGGAAGGAAAATCTAATTAAAATTAGTTAGCTCCTTTTTCTTGAATTTTCCAATTTTACTAGAGTAACTTACGAACTTAATACTATAAAAAAAATCCTGATAAAATATCAGGATTTTTGTGCCCAGAACAAGACTCGAACTTGCACACTCATAAGAGCACCAGCCCCTCAAACTAGCCGAAAACAGATCTAATTATAGATTTTTTTGCAGTTTGAATTTCACTTACTTGCTTTTACTTGCTTTTACAAGCTTTTACTTTTCTTAACTGTTTTTAAGTTGTAAGTAAAATTACAATAAGGATGACATTTGTTTACAAATTGTTTACAAATTTTTCGGTCATTTTCCGAAATGTTTACAAATTTTAAAACAGACTGAAAATGAACGCAATAGCACAACATTTTAACGTATGGCAAATGCAACAGTAAGTATCTATTTTAACAATTCGTTTACGAAAAAAAATGGATTATCAAGGTTTTACATTCAGGTGATTCTAAACCGAAAAATCAAAAGAATACCTTTAAACCTATTCATTGACCCTCAGTATTACAATCCAAAAACAAAAGGGATTAAAGAAGTAAAGGGTGCTCCCAATCCAAGAGTTAATAATCTTTATTTGAAAGAAAAACAAAATGAAGTTGAACAAATTATCATTGATTTAGAAAGAAAAAAACATGCTTTGACCTTCACTAATATTATAAATTACTTTGAAAATAAAAAGGTAAACGATTCCTTTATTGAATTTGCAAGAGCTAAATTAATTGAAGAAAGAAATCAAATAAAGAAGTCTCATTATGAAGGATTAGAGCTTAAAATTACGCTCTTGGAGAGATATCAACCTCACCTTACCATTTATGAAATTGATGAAAGCTGGTTAGAAACTTACCGGAATTATTTAATAGAAACCCTGAATTATAAACAAAATACAGTTTATGGTACTTTATCTATGGTAAGAAAATTCGTTACTATCGCCTTTAAAAATTCAATTATAAAAACGAATCCTTTTACCAACTTTTCTTTTGAAAAAGAAGATATTCAAAAAAGTTATTTAACTCTTGACGAACTGGATAAACTGCATAAGCTTTATACCAGCAAACATTTTTCAGGTATGACTAAAAAAGATGATAGAGGGAAAACATATTTGGTAGGTGATAAACACCATGAAACCTTACAACATGTACTTATTAGTTGTTATTGTGGTTTAAGACTTTCTGATTTAAGAAGTCTTAGATACAAGCATATTCAGGAAAACATGATCATTTTACCAATGGGTAAAAGCAGAAAGGGAAAAGAAAAAACACTTAGAATACCGCTTACAGAAAAGCTTTTATCGGTTCTTGATATTAAGGGAACAAAAAGCCCAAATGATAAAGTTTACGCAGGTTTTGTTCGGAATAGTTCCGATATAAATATAATATTACGATTTATTATGAAAGAAATTGGTATCAATAAATACCTTACTTTCCATAGTACCCGACACACCTTTGCAGTTTCATCTTTGACTTTAGGAATGTCTATTGAAACAGTTTCAGATCTTCTTGGTCATAATGATTTGCGTACTACTCAAATCTATGCAAAAGTAATTGATGATAAGCGAAAGGAAGAAATGTCAAAATGGAACAAATTAAATGACAAGCAAATGGATGACCCATCACATACAAAGGTGCTCTGTCCAGACTGTGGAAATGTGGTTCTGGCATTTGAAAAAGGAATTATAAAACTCAACAGATTGACTTTGGAATGCCAACATTGCTCAACCACTTTTTTATATAATATTGATAAAAGAACTATTCACCTAAGAAAAGCACTTTAGCGAGAAATAGTGTTATTTTCTATTTATTTGTACAAATAATGACTTTTACAACTGGTGTGTTTCATAATGCAAAACTTTTGTTTTATGAAATACACTATTATAAGAATTAAAGTATAATTTAGCTGTTTTTTTTCGTTAGGTTCTTTTTAATAATTTAATAACACGACTAATTATTAACTCTAATTAACCTAAATCATTTGATGATTACTTATGATTTCATTGAAAAAATGGGAAGTATTCAAACCAAATTTTCAACACGTAGTCCTATAAAATACTTAACCCTTTTTGATGAATTTGAGAATGAAATCAAGTACAAAGAACAATTAGAAAATTGCCTGAAAGGCTTTAGGCATGAAATTCAAAGCTTACCGTTCAAATTACCAATTAAGCAAGCACGAAAGGTTTTTTTGAATAATCTGTATGATGAATTCTTATTGGCTAAAGAAAAGTTATATTTTCAATTTAATCAAGCGATATCAAAGAGCCATGAATGTGTTCATATTAATAAGGGTAAATTCAAATATTATCTTCCACGTTTTTTACTGAAACAGTATTTAACAAAAGTAAGACTGGTAAATCAAAAACTATTTTTAGTATATTATTTGCAAAATGATATAATCGAAAATGCGATTGAAATACTTAAAAATACCGCTTTAAATGATGGGATAGAATTAAAAGTTTTAGAAATTAACTTAGTTGAAAGGGTTAAAACAAATCTATCAAGTTCTGAATTATCATATTTCTTCTTTTTGATTCTTCAAAAAGTTTCTATTGATAGCAACTTCAACCGATCAAACCTATCAAAAATTTTAGCAGATAATTTTTCTACTAAAAAAACAATCTCACCTCAAGCAAATCAAATAAGAAAACACTTTACTGAAGTAAACGATAATGTAAAAAATAAGGTAGAAAAGCTTTTTCTTGAATTATCAAACAACGCAAATTCAAACTATTTGTAACTTTTTTTCAAAAAAATAAAATCCGTTTAGTTTTAATATTCAGTAATTTACATAAGGGGGACAATGGGGGACATCCCCCTTTGACCCTGTTTTTGTATTTGTAAAAATTATATGTTCGTCTACAAATTATTACGAATCATATAAAACATATTCTCATGCAAAAAGAAGATTTAAACAACTTGGTTACAATTGCAGATCTTAACAGTTTTTCTCAAAAAATAATAAATGAGATTCACCGATTATCAGAAAAAGACAAACCAGAGTTTTATACTCCTAATCAGTTTAGCAAAAAAACAGGAATGCCATATACAACGGTTATTCATTATTGTAAGAATCGAATGTTAAAAGCTCGGCAAGAGTTTAAAGGTGGTTCATGGCAAATATATGCAAGTGAAATTAATCGATTAAAAGAAGAAGCTAATATTAATTATTCAGCGTATTAATAATGGAAGCCCAAGAAAAAATAGCTGCACTAAGTAAAAATCAATTAGCAGATGCTTACAATGTAAGTCTTAGAACTTTCACAAGTTGGATTGACCCTTTTAAAGATGATATTGGCGAATACAGAGGAAAAACATTTACACCCAAACAAGTAAGCATCATTTTTGATTTATTAGGTCGTCCTTAATATCAAATCTCGTAAAAAATATAAACTATGATAATATATCTATCCGGAATTACTCCCGATACCGATTTAAAAGAAATCGACAGGTTAAAATCCCATATCATGGAGTTGGGCTATACAATTTTTAATCCTGAAGATAAATCTTTTAACCAATTAAGCTGGGCAGAGAATTTACAAAATCGTTTAGGTTTTCTAAGCAGTAGCAATGCAATATACATGCTTCCAAACTGGAGAGATAGTATTATGGCTCGAATTGAGCTTACAGCAGCAATGAGCGACAAAATACCAGCTTGTTTCTCTCTTGAAGATATTAATAAACTAATAACCACCCTTGACGGATAGCAATGGTTTCGGTGGAGTTGTACAAGGGCAGCTCCACTTTTTTTTTGAAAATTTAAAGTAGCTTATGGATGCAACATATGTAATTGAACAAATAAATGGAGAGATTCTTAGTATTATCTCCAATTTTATAGAATTAAAACGTTCGGGAGTAAGTTATTCCGCATGTTGTCCTTTTCATAATGAGAAAACGGCATCCTTTCATGTGAACCCGGCAAAAGGTATTTTCAAATGTTTTGGCTGTGGTAAAGGAGGCAATGCCATCGAGTTTATTAAAGAACATGAAGGTGTTGATTTTAAGCAAGCCGTTGAAATTGGAGCTAAAAAGCTAAAGATTGATTTTGAATGGAAGAAAAGTCCGGACTTTAATCAAGCCGAGTTTAAACATAAAGAAAGCTTGCACATCGCATGTAATATTGTGGAGCGTTTCTTTACAGAGCAACTTACGAATCCCGAAGCCGAAAAGTATATCAAAAGTCGAAACTTCATTATTCCTGAACACGGTAGTTTTGAAATTGGATATGCACCCAATGGAAATGCACTACTGACCTATGCCCGAACCAATGGAGTTAAAACGGAAATATTGGAAGAAATTGGCGTATTAAAAAGCAATGATAAAGGCATTTATGATTTTTTTAGAAACCGATTAATCTTTCCCATATCCAATGCCAGAGGTCAGACCATTGCTTTTGCAGGAAGGGATTTAAACGAAAATTCCAAAGTTAAATACCTGAACACTCCTGAGAGTAGTATCTATGTAAAAGGCAATGAGCTGTATGCTTTAAACGCTGCCCGGATTACCATTAAAAACGAAGACCGGGCTTACATTGTTGAAGGCTATCCCGATGTAATGAGAATGCATGTTATTGGTATTTCTAATACTGTGGCCACTTGCGGAACTGCATTGACTATTGCACAAACCACTCTGTTAAAAAGATATACCAATAAAGCAACATTGGTTTATGATGGAGATAAGGCCGGACAAAAAGCTACCGACCGAAATGCTGAAATACTCATAAAAAATCAGTTTCATGTTTCCGTGATTGTTCTTCCTGAAAAGCAGGATCCGGATACGCTATTTACTACAAAGGAGATATTTCTCAAATACAACGAAAAGCAAACTGATTATATCCTTTTTAAAACAGCTCAATATGCTGAAAAATCAGCATCCGACCCGGTTTTTAAATCCGAAGCCATTAAGCGAATTTCCGTACTTATTGCCAATTACGATAAGACCAAGCAGGAAGTATATCTTGAATTTGCTTCAGAACAAATTAAACCAAAAAAGGCATGGCAGGATGCTTTAAAGGAGCTAAACAAAGATGAACCTCAAAATACACACAAATATACTATCCCAAAACATGTTAGCCTGAATGATTTTAATCGTTGGGGTTTTTATGTGGAAGATAATTGCTACGTGTTCCGTAATAAAAAAGGTGATGACTTTGTAACTCATTCAAATTTTGTACTTACACCCTTGTTTCATATCGAAAGCCCTATTAATGCAAAGCGATTGTACGAGATTAAAAATCGTCACAACCTTGTGAGAATTATGGAGCTACCACAAAGAGATTTGGTTAGTATTACAGCATTTAAACTGCAAATCGAAAGTTTAGGCAACTTCCTGTGGACGGGTGGTGAAAGTGAACTCAATAAACTCAAAGCGTGGTTATACGAAAAAACGAAAAGCTGTAAAGAGTTAACTCAACTGGGTTGGCAACGTGAAGGCTTCTTTTGCTGGGGTAATGGAATCTTTGACGGTGAGCATTTTATAAAAGCCGACAAATATGGTATTGTTCAGCATGTAGAACGGTATTATTATATTCCCGCTTGTTCCGATATTTATGCAACCGATGATACTTTGTTTGAATTTGAACGACATTTTATTCATAACGAAGGGAATATTACCCTATATGAATACGCAAAAAAATACACTGCTGTATTTGGTAACAATGGTATTGTAACCCTATCGTTTTACTTTGCTTGCATATTCTTGGATATTATTTCAAAACGTTTCGATAAATTTCCGATTCTTAATATGTATGGACAGAAAGGTTCGGGTAAAAATACTTGTGCTGAAAGTATTTTGTACATGTTCGGACGAAAAGGGAAAGTACCCAATTTACATAACTCGAGTAAACCATCCATTGCCGACCATGTTGCAACCAGTGCAAATGCGGTTTGCGTACTCGATGAGTACCGGAATGATTTGGAAATGGAAAAGCGTGAATTGCTCAAAGGTTTTTGGGATAAAACCGGACGAACCCGGATGAACATGGATAAGGACAAGAAAAAAGAAACCTCCAAAGTTAACCAGGGAATCATAGTTTGTGGTCAGCAAATTGCAACGGCTGATATTGCGCTGTTCAGCCGTTTCATAGCATTAGGATTTTCAAAAACAACCTTTTCTTTTGAGGATAAAAAGCTATTTGAGGAGCTGGAGCAAATCAACAAACAGGGATTAACTCAAATCACCCACCAACTGCTTAAACACCGTGAAACATTTACAAAAAACTATAACAAAACGGTTGATTTAGTAAGTGACCAGTTCCGAGAATACCTTGGTAATACCACCATCGAAACCCGGATTTTTAACAATTGGCTCACCATTGCATCTGCTTATGCAACTGTAGCGCATATCGTGGAGCTTCCTTTTAAATACGATGAAATTATACAGCTTTTTGTGGAAATGATGGTTACCCAAAATAGCGAAACGGCTCGCAATGATGATTTGGGAATCTTTTGGAAAACGGTTCAATATCTTATCAGCTCAAACATGCTATTTGATGGCGGTGATTATAAGGTTGTTTATGCAGATAGAGTAAACCGAAATTTCAAAGAAAACAATGAATGGCAAAAAAGCGAAATCGTTTTTAAAGAACCACAGGATGTTTTTTACTTATCTGTTAGTCGTGTATTTGGTTTGTATAAATCACAAGCTTTACGTGAAGGTGATAAACCTCTGCCTGATGCCACAGTAGAGTATTACCTTAAAAACAGCCCTTCTTATATCTGTGACACCAAGAAAGTGAGTTTTAAAAAGATTGATGCAAAAAGTGGTATGCAGGAATATGACGAAAATGGCAACAAGAAATTTACCAGTACTACCGCTTTTGTATTTTATCTGGATAAACTGAATTTAAGCATTGATAATACAAAACGGGATATTTGACCATAATCAATGTTTTGTATTCATTCCATGATCGAGAGTTTCTAAACAGAAGAAGCTCTCGTTTTTATTGTAAACAACAGAAAGAATTTTTAAATGGAGATTAATAATCATACTCGAAATCAAAAATATTCATATTACAAAGGTTACTTAACTTACTTATAGTACTTATCACCTTATTTAACAGTTAGTATCTAGGTTATTAAATGATATTTTATTAATTCAATAAGTTACTTGGTGTTACTTATAGTTACTTAGGAATTGCCTTATTTTAGTATTGGGTACTTAGTTACTTAGTAAATTTTTAGATTTAAAATATCGGTAAGGAATACATTTATAATTAGTTAATGTTCGTTAAGTACGTTAAGTAACTAAAGTCCCCCAAATGTAGGTTCATGAATCAGAAAAGAATCGTTTTGGGAAAAATGGGATTTATTATCATAATTATTAATTTAAACATTAAATGAAAATAGAAGTTCAAGAACTATAATAAAGATAAACGAAAGTATATTGATATTAATGAATATATTACAGCTTATATAGCATATCATAGTTTCTCAACTGTTAAAACTTTCCGGTGCTTCTATTAAATTTATTTCAGAAAGTTAGGGACATAGTGATCTAAAAACTACTAAAAATTATTTGATTAGTTTTGAAAATGATGTTTAAAAAAGAGTTTGCTAGAAAATTAACAGCTTTTAGAAACAAATAGATAACATTAGAACCTTGAATTCAACATCTTAATCATCTATTATATATAAATAAACCTCTTAAATTACATATAGTAAATTAATAGTTGACTCTATTAAGAATTAAATTATGTTTTATAACATAATTCTAAGGGGGTCACCTTTATCGTAATTCTGGAATAAATAGGTGAAGGATATTATTGCGCTATTCATACTAACCTTAAAAGATACTTTTTATGAGAAGGTATATTGTCATTAAAACTGAAAGAAAGTATAGGAAAATCTTTATTGATGAAATACTTTACTGCATGGCAGAAGGAGCATATACCAAGCTTTATTTAAATAATAATGAAGAAATTTATGATTCAAAAATACTTAAGGTAGTTGAAAAAACTTTATCAAATTATAATTTCTTTAGGATAAATAGATCATATCTAGTAAATCTTGATCATTGTTATGAACTTCTTACAGGAGAAAAGCCAAATATTATCTTATCTAATAAGGTAAAACTTTGTGTAAGCCCACCAAAAATGAAAAATCTAAGAAAGCTTTTTTGTGCTTATTCATAAAAACATATAACTCATTTGAAAAAAACTCAGCCTTACAAATCCAAATACAACTTATACTATAATCTGAAACATAATCTTTAATTTTAATATGATAACTATATTATTAACTAATACATTTTAGCATGAGAAATTATTTTACTTACATTTTTTATGGTTTTGGTATTTTGGCGCTATTATTTTTTTCAAGTTGTGAAAAAAAAGATATAGTACCAGAAAGTCAAGAAGAAAATAACATTACTGCTGCTATCGAAAAGATAGAAACTGTCTATACTGAGGGTTGTGAAAAAATTGAAGTTTTTGATCCTAATTATGTAAAAGTAGAAACAGATGCTCCAGATGAACTTAAGAGAAGTATTTTAGAAACAATAGAGAAAACCTATACAAAAACTGAGGTTTTAAAAAATAACGGTAATAGAGTAGGAGTATTTAGGAATGGTTCTTGTGGAGTTCATTCTTATTTAGAAATATATATGGATTCCGAAGATGATGGATGTACATCAAATCAATCTGGATGGGTAGGAAGCAGTTACATACATTGGAATCATAATAAGAATATCTCATTATTGTTTTGTGTAGTTGATGGTGCTTATTTCACTAGGACTAATGTCGATTATGCAATATTAAATCTTAGTTCTTCAACCAACTGGGGCGATGCAGAAGGTCTTATGAGATATATAGATAATGAAGATGATAGTAATGATAACCAAACTTATTTGGATGGTCAATCAATTTCAGGATGGTTTGGATTATCTTATTTTAGTTCGAACACTCGACTTCATTTCTATTATTATAAACAAACTACTACCACAAATAGTTTCCCTTATTTAGGTATATCGTATGGCACTTTAGGGAGGTATGGATCATACCAAGGATGGATTTATTCAGATGATGAAGATAAAAATAATGCTAACTCAGCATATTATTATTCATCATATTATGCAAATCCAATTCCGACAGGAAATGTTCCTAATATTATGGATGTTGGAGGAAATACAAAACTTTATATAAGCAAAGCAAGATAAAACTATAACATAATATATTAGAAGCCGGAATATTTTAAATATTCCGGCTTTAAAATTGTTTTAATTATGAAAAAAACAAAGTTAATCAGTATATTGATAATATTAATTGGTATTTATTTTACATCCTGTAATAGGAAAGAGAACAATACTCAACAATTAATTCCCAAAAAAGATATTGCCGCTTTTATTAATGACAGTTTAATAACAATACAAGAATTAGATAATTCAGTCCAACAAGAACTTTATGATGAATTGAACAGGATTTATGCAATAAGGAAAGTTTCACTGGATTACATGATAACCGAAAAAATATTTGAAATAGAAGCAAAGAAAGCTGGTGTTACAGTCGAAAATTATATTAACAAATATTATTATGATAATTTAACGGATAATCTATTAACTTCTTTTATTAAGAAAAATAAATTAGAGAGTGGAATTATAGAATTGAAAAGAACCTTGAGACTAGTAAATATAAATAGTCCTGAGGGAGAAAAATTATTATATAAGGAGTATAAAAATTATTTAAGGAAGCATTTGGCCGATTCTCTGAGATTAGCGTATAATATAAAAATAAACCTGACCCCTCCTCAATCTCCATCTTTTTCTTTAAATAAAATATTTGCTCATTATAGAGGTAATTTGAATTCAAAAGTAATAATGTTAGAAATCTCAGATTTGGAATGCAGTTCATGCAAAGAAAGTTATCCAATCTTCAAACAAATATATGACAAATACAAGGATCAAGTTAAATTTGGATTTACCCATTTTTCATCTTATGTTTCTGTATCTGCAATTGCATGCGAGTGTGCTTCTCTACAAGGAAAGTTTTGGGAGATGCATGATTCTATATTTGAATTATCTAATCTTCCGGATACAACTGCAATTATGAATATTGCAAAGAAAATGGGATTAGACATAAATCAGTTTAGGATAGATTTTAAGGATTCAACAATAGTATCAAATATTGAAAATAATTTTAGAAATATTCACGATAAGGGAATATATGCTACACCGACTATAATAATAAATAATAAAGCTATATTCAATTCTGCTTCTTTAGAAGAAATTGAGAATTTGCTTTCACAAGAGTTGGGAAAATTGGAGTAACATGAATTTTAAGGGACTATTCCATACTCTCTAGTAATTCTATTCACTGCAGATGCTCTAAAAAACCCTAGTCCCCCATTACTAATATTTGTTTTTGGGGATGTTGGCGATGGACTGTATACACCTCCATCATTATTAAATTGATTAATTAATCCTCTGTAATAATTAAATCCTTTTTCTGTTAGAGATGACATAGTAACAGTTATCTTCCCAAACCCTGGTCCATAAGGGTAGTTTACCCTCCACCAGTCAGGATGTTCTCCATCATCAACATTCAATCCATTTACATATTCTTCAAGTAGCTTATCATCAATTACTGAAAACGTCCAACATGAATGGCAAGTGCCTATATCGAAAAGGTAATAATTTTTTTCATACTGAGGCTCTTTAAAATAAATAATCGGAACCCAGCCTTTTGTACCATCTGACTCTTTTACAATAATTTCTTCAATTTTCATCGAATCAATTTTAGGAAGATCTGGCATGTAGCATCCAGCTTCAAATATCTTATTTTCAAAACTTATATATAGGTAATATGTATTTCCTGCTTTTCCATGCAATTTTGTGGTTTGATAATAACCAAAATCTGAACTATGTGGATATAATTCTTCATAAGAAGTTGAATCTATAATATTACCTATGGAATCATATTGATAATTATAATTAGTAACTATCCTAGGTGTAGGAATTAGTGTGTCAATAACCCCTGTATTATCTGAAATAATAACCAGCGCACCTTTAATTGGATCAGCGCCATCAATAAAAAAATAATCTGATTCTTTAAAAGTAAAATTGGGGCTACTTTTTGTTAAGCGGACATAATAAGGTCCATCTTCATTTGTTATTAAACCATTAATTACAACAGAATAATCATTACTATTAAATCCTAAATCATAATCTTCAACGCACGCAACTGTTGATAAAATAATAATAATAATAGTAACTATTAATATTATTCTAATATTCTTTATTTTCATTTTTTATTACAAATTAAAGTTATAACTTACAAATGGAACTATCCCAAAAAGATATAATTTACTTGTTTGCAATTGGTAATCTGAGTTAAGTTCTGTGTATAAACTAAAAATATTTTTACGGTTATATAAATTATAAACCCCAAAATTCCATTCTGCCTGCCAATTTCTATGTTCATTCTTTTTGCATTTATAATTAATGGCTAGGTCTAAACGATGATAATCAGGTAATTTATAACCATTGCGTTCTGTATATTGAACAAATGGTACTCCATCAAAAAAGTAGGCTTCTTTAGGTACTGTTGCATATCCTCCTGAAGAATATTTAAAAGTTGTAGATATATACCATCTTTTTGATATTTGATAGTTTGCAACTAACGAAATATTGTGAAGTTTATCAAATGTTGGATGATACCAGTTATTATTATTTACATCTTCAGTCTTTTGCAATGCTTTTGAAAGAGTATAACTTAACCATCCCGTTAATTTACCAGTGTTTTTTTGAACCATGAATTCTAAGCCATAAGCATTTCTGTTACCAGAACGAACTTGGGTTTCAATTTGGTTATTTAAAAATAAATTAGCATTGTCCTTAAAATCAATAATATTTTGGATTTTTCGATAATAAAGTTCAACAGATACTTCTAAATTGTTTTTTAGACGACTAAAATAACCTAAAGCATACTGGTCTGATATTAGTGGTTCAATATATTTATTTGCCGGTAACCACACATCAGTTGGCATTCCAACAGATGAATTACTCATAAGGAGCATATATTGTTTAGTTCTGGAATACGAAACCTTTAAAGAGTTCTTAGAATTAAACAAATAAGCAATAGATACTCTTGGTTCAAGTCCATCATAAAATTTAATTAGTTCACCGTTGCTATATGTTATTGTATCTAGAATAGTTTCCATATCTGAATCATACTTAAAAACTGTTCCTTCTCCCATGTTGAAAAAAGAATTATAACGAATTCCATATTCGAGTTTAATATTATCTGATATCATCTGCTGACTTGAAACGTAAATCGATGCTTCTATAGCTCTCTGTTTTCCCAAAGAAAATGTTTTTATAACAGAACTCGTATCACTTTTTTCTATCTTACCAGGTTGAAAAAAATGATAGGAAATATTATAACCAAACTTAACATGATTGTTTGAATTAACAAACCAGTCAAAATCGGTTTTATAGTTAAAATCTTTTAGGTTAGATATCCATTCAAATTTACGTTGATCATCTAACATATAATATGAATATCCATAATTGCTAAAAATAAACGTATGGTTTGAAAATAGCTTTGAGTTATGAATATGGTTCCATCTCAAAGTAAAGGTATTATTACCCCAATTTAATTTACTATTATTACTTAAAATGCGAAAGAAGAAATTATCTTTACCTGTATAGGAGGAAAGATAGATCCTGTTTTTTTCATTTATAGTATGATTAATTTTTAACGTTAAATCATAAAATGAAACATCATTATCTCCCGAAAAATTATTTAATGATGGTATTGATACTATATTCCCTAGTTCATAAATTCCATTAGCAACAACTCCTGCATAACTATAGCGTCCAGAAATAATAAAGGATGTTTTATCTGATTTTATTGGTCCTTCAAGTGTTAGGCTACTAGCTATAATTCCTAAACTTCCTGTAATTGCATATTTTTGATTATTTCCTTCTTTCATACGAATATCCACCACTGATGATATACGTCCACCAAATTGTGCAGGAAAGTATCCTTTGTAAATTGAAACATCTTTAATCGCATCAGGATTAAACGCTGAAAAAAAACTTAGCGAATGATCTGGATTGTAAACTGGAGCTTCATCAAGAAGAAATAGATTTTGGTCATGAGTTCCACCTCTTATAGAGATATTGGTAGTTCCCTCATTAGTTGTTTGTACTCCCGGTAATAACTGAAGGCTTTTTATTACATCCGGTTCACCTAATACCATTGGAATAGATTTTATTTCTTTAATATCAAGAGTATTTCTATTCATTTCAGGGTTAATAATATTATTTCTAACCACACTAATAACAACTTCATCTAACTGTGTTATTGTAGATTGAAGGTTAATATTAATCTGTTTGGTTTCTTTTAAAAAGAGATTGACTGTATCAGTCTTATATCCTATATAAGAATAAGTGGTTTCATAATTGCCTACAGGAAGTGTTATTGAATAAAAACCATAATTATTAGTTGTTGTTCCAACATCCATCCCAACAACAGCCACATTTACTCCTATTAATGTTTCTCCAGAATTTTCATCAGTAACCGTTCCAAAAATCGTATGATTTTGTGCTAATACCTTATTTACATGAAATAATAATAAAACAAGAATAATTTTTATAAATATCTTTACTTTCATTATTTTAAATTGCTATTCCTAAGAAGTTTATCAAATACTAAAATTAATAAATAAATCAAATAATCCAATAGTTATAAATTTAATTTCGGAAACATAAAGGAGTTTGATCTTTTTTAAAAGGGATATTGATAAAAAATTAATAAGAATGTTTAACAAGGTTATTAAATATTTATAATTAACTGACAATATTTATTTAATTTTATAAGACATTATAAATACAATTTGTTTTAATAATTGGCTAAATAATAATTTAAATAAGATAACGAGAAGTATAAAAATATAATGCTTAAATTAAAAAAAATAAAAAATGAATTCGAATTATATATCATTGGACACGTGCACTTGGATATACATTGTAAATGGGACTGAACCGGTAAGTCACTTAATGTTCATTAAGGAAGGCCTAGAGAATGGGAAAATTAAATTGATATTACCAAGAATGGTAATAAAGGAATGGAATAAGCACAAAAATGAAACCGTAAAAAAGGGAACATTAAAGTTCTTCAAAGATACCATTAACTCATTAAAGCGACTTTCAAAATTAATCGGAGTAGAGTCAAAAGAACCATTTTGGTCGTTTCTTGTAGAAAACGGTAAAAAGGAAGATTATTTTAAAGACCTATTGGATAAATTTCAGCAAAAGCAACAACAGATTGAGGATGCTGTAAAAACGAATATTGAAACTGTAGACGAAATTTTCAAGCACAAGAACACAATAGTTTTAGAAGAGTCTGATAATATAAAATTACAAGCTAGTGAATTGGCATTGGCAAAGAAAGCTCCTTTTATAAAGAAAAACAGTTTCGCTGATGCTGTTATATTATTGAGCTTTATTACATACGTAAAGCAAAAAAGAATAGAAGGGGCGAAGTTTATATCTTATAATACAGAAGATTTTTGTGAAAAAGAAAATGGGAAAAAACCTCTGCATCCTGATTTAAAGCCATTTTTTGATGATACTAAAAGTGAATTTTATAAGATTGTGGGAGAGGCATTAAACTCAATACAAGAAAATATTGTTAGTGAAGAAACAATTCAATTAATAAAGGAGAGACAAGAAGAAATTTTTGATGAAGACTATAATTGTGAAGAGTGTGATGGAAATAGGGATGGTTACGGAAATATTGTTTCATTTTGGTATGATACAGAAATTGATAATGAATATGATGGAACCCATGAGAATCATAAATACAATGTGGCTTTAACAGGAAATTGTGAATGGTGTAATAGTTTACATATAAAATGCCCTAAGTGTGAAAGTGTGACAGCATTATCAGAATATCATTTTGATGAAAAAGTTGAATGTGAAGGTGGTTGTGGGCTTATATTCTATGTTGATACTAGTGATGATACTGATTATACAGGGGAACGCACAATTAAAATAATTGACCATCGAATTGAGAAATGTGCAGAATGTGGTAAAGATTTTATTGATGTAAATAAAATAGAAATCTGTGATGAGTGTGAAAAGAGCCATAATGAAGAATAATAACTATGCCCAACACGCCTATGCTTTATCATAGTGGCTCAAAAAAACAAGGGGTGCATTTTGCATTTAAGCAAAATCAGTATCTTTAAACTTCATTAACGGATTATGAAACAAGGCGAAGCTTTTCTCATGAGCGAAGCGAGTAAACCCGAGCTATTTCTATGCCGAACACGTTGGAATTAATTTTGAAATAGCTACAAGCACTTGATTGATGAATAATGAAAACTTATACATTAAGCCAAATTCTACAATAGTCAATTTGTTGAAAGACGTGGAATTCCCGATAACATCAATAAAAGATATAACAGGTTATGACACTAAATCGCTTTTAATTTTAATTGACGATGGACCAGCAAAAGGGAAATATCAAACTTTCGGATATTTTATTGCAGATTGGAATTATTCTGCTAACTTAGTTAATGCTTTAAAAAAGATTAAACAAAAATATAATATCTCTGAAAGAAAAATAAGTTATAAGGGAAGAAAAGACAAATTAAAAAGAAATGCATTCCAAGAATGGATAAATATTGTTAGGAATTACTCAGGCTTACTATATGTTACAGCGTTTGATAATTCGGCAAAAACTACGAAAGAATTCAGAAAAGACTATGAAGATGTTAAAAACTCTTTGGACAAACATGGTTTCCAAGGTGGTTTTGAAGCTTATGAAAAAATGGCGAAAGTTTTATCATTTCTCTCTGTAATTTCATCTTATTTTTATTCTGATTTAAATATTATTTTGTTTTCGGACCCTGATACCATAATTGATACTAAACAAAAAGTTAATGTTATTAATTATTCATTGAGAATTATGTTAAAAGAGCTTGTTCCATTTAAACTTGGACATGTAAATTGCATGACTAAATTTAATGAACGAAATGGCAGTTTTGATGAAAGAAATGAGAATAAATTATTAAATCATGCAATTGAAGAATTATTATCAATCCCAGATATTGCTTGCAGTTCAATATCGTCAATGTTAAATTTAACATCTAAAAGTGATATTTCATGTCCTGACGATGAAACATCAGAGATTATTACTGAAATAGCAAAGTTTACAAATATAGAAGACTATAAAAAGGATGATAAATCAATTTGTACTTTTGGTTTATCCGTTTTTGATATAAAATATACAGAAGATGGACTTGCTTATTACGTACATAGAAACGACAAGTTTATTAAAACTAAGCCCAACAATGCATCAAATGCCAAATAATTGAATAACTCGCCTTGCCAATCGATTTAATAAATGTTAAATTTGAGATCAAATTCAAATAATAATTAAAAATGTTCGAACAAACTTTTAAAAATATTGACGATATACTTCACAAGGATGCAGGGTGCGGAAGTGAATTAGATTATGTTGAGCAGACTTCCTGGATTCTGTTTTTAAAATACCTGGCAGATTTAGAGAAGGATAAAGAAACAGCTGCACAGCTGACAGGAAAAACGTATGCAAAACTGCTCGAAAACGAATATCAATGGAATGTTTGGGCAGCTCCTAAATTGAAAGATGGAAAGATTGACCATAACGCAATGACAGGTGATGATTTGGTAGACTTTGTAAACGAGAAGCTCTTTCCATACCTAAAAAAGTTTAAAACATCAGCAGAGAGCCCGGATACCATTGAATACAAAATTGGCGAGATTTTTAGTGAGCTTAAAAACAGAATACAAAGTGGATATAATTTACGTGAGGTTGTAAACCTAATCGACCAGCTTCGTTTTCGTACTCATGCCGAAAAGCATGAAATGAGCCACTTGTACGAATCTAAGATTCAAAACATGGGGAATGCAGGTCGAAATGGTGGCGAGTATTATACTCCACGACCTTTAATTAGGACGATCGTTAAGGTGGTAGATCCTAAAATTGGAGATACCATTTATGATGGTGCGGTTGGAAGTGCTGGCTTCTTATGCGAAGCTTTTAACCATTTAACCAACGGTAAACAACTTTCAACAAAAGATACTGAAACCATACAGAAGAAAACCTTTTATGGTAAAGAGAAAAAATCCTTAGCATACATAATTGGAACCATGAATATGATTTTTCATGGAATTGAAGCTCCAAATATAGTGCATACCAACACGCTTGCAGAAAACCTTTCTGATATTCAGGAAAAAGACAGATACAAAATAGTGTTGGCAAATCCACCTTTTGGTGGAAAAGAAAGAGCCGAAGTACAGCAAAATTTTCCGATTAAAACAGGCGAAACTGCTAGTCTGTTTTTGCAGCACTTTATTAAGATATTAAAAGCAGGTGGTAAAGCGGGTGTTGTTATTAAAAATACTTTTCTAAGCAATACTGACAATGCTAGTATTGCTTTGCGAAAGGAACTCATAAACAACTGTAATTTACATACCGTTTTAGATTTACCTGGTGGTGTATTCTCTGGTGCAGGAGTGAAAACGGTAGTTTTGTTTTTCGAAAAAGGAGAACCTACTCAGAAAGTATGGTTTTACCAGTTGAATCTTGACAGAAACTTAGGAAAAGGAAAACCTTTAAATGAAACTGATCTTGCTGAGTTTGTCACTCTGAGTAAGTCGAAGGGTGAAAGTGAAAATTCATGGACGGTAGACATAAAAAACATTGACCAAACCACATTCGACCTTTCAGCAAAAAATCCAAATACTCCAGATGAAGCTCCATTAAGAGATCCTAAGCAGATTTTAGAAGAAATAAGAGCTCTTGATAAAGAAAGTGAAACCATTCTTAATTCTATTAATAATTTGTTATGAGAAAAGATTGGAAATATGGGATATTGGATGATGCAGTAACAAAGGGTTCTTCAAATATTTCATTGAATAAGATTAAAGATGATGAAGGAGATTTTCCTGTTTATGGTGCGCAAGGTTTTGTTCAGAATGTTTCTTTTTTTCAGCAACCAAAAGAATATCTTGCAATAATAAAGGATGGAGCTGGTATTGGTAGAGTTTCTAAACACCCTAATAATTCGTCAATTCTTGCAACAATGCAATATATTATCCCTAAAGATGGATTTGATATTAACTTCGTTCAATATTTTTTAAATAGCATCGATTTTGAGAAGCATAGAAATGGAAGTACTATCCCACACATCTATTATAAAGATTATAAATCGGAACCGTTTCCTTTATTAACATTACAAGAACAAAAAAGAATTGTTTCCATTCTCGATAAATTATTTGCAGATATTGATAAAGCAAAAGCCAATGACGAGCAAAACATCAAAAATGTTAAAGAACTTTTTGATTGTGTATTAAATAATATATTGTATGATAAAAAATGGGATGTAAAGGAATTAGGAAAAGTTTGTTTAAAAGTTGAATATGGGTCATCAACTAAATCAACAACTGAAGGTAAGTTACCAGTCCTTAGAATGGGAAATATTCAAAAAGGAAGGTTTGATTGGAATAAACTTGTTTATTCTGACAATGAAGGGGATAACAAACAATATTTGCTCAAACACAATGATGTTCTTTTTAATAGAACAAACAGTCCTGAATTAGTTGGTAAAACAGCAATCTATAAAAGCGAAATGCCTGCAATTTTTGCAGGATACTTAATTCGGATACACAGAAAGGAAGATTTGCTTGATGCTGATTATTTGAATTTTTATTTGAATAGTAAAATGGCAAATGAATATGGTAAAACAGTTATGATTTCAAGCGTTAATCAAGCAAATATTAACGGAACAAAATTAAAAACTTATCCAATTCCATTACCACCATTACAAACCCAAAAAGCCATCGTTCAAAAACTTGATACTCTTTCAACCGAAACTAAAAGATTAGAAGCCATTTATCAGCAAAAACTATTAAATTTGGAAGAGATGAGAAAATCTATTTTGTTTGATGCATTTAATGGAAAACTTTAATATATGGCTGAAACAGGATTTATAAAAGGTATTGGAATTTGGTATCAACGAGAATTGAATACTATTAAGAAGAAAGATGACTTTTACCTTCAACCAATTTTTGAAGCCTTTACTAATGCTTTGGAGTCTATTGCTATTCAAAAAGAAAAATACAGCACTGATGAAAAAGGAAGTATTACCATTAATGTTTATTTAACAAAAAACTTATTTTCAAAGGAAACAACAACGTTTAATTTTCAAAAGATTATAATAGAAGATACTGGTCTTGGTTTTGAAAATAGTGAATTTGAAAGATTTATCAATCTAAGAGATGATAGAAAGGGATTTTCAAACAAAGGAACAGGAAGAGTGCAGTTTCTTCATGCATTTGATAAAACAACTTTTGAAAGTATTTACAAAGATGAAGATTCATCTACTGGATTTAAACTTCGTAGAATTACTTTATCAAAATGTGAGTCATTCATTCTTCAAAACGCAATTATTCGTTTGGATGAAGAAAAAGATATCGAAGCTGATGCCCCAAAAACTTTTGTAATTTTTGAAACTTTGTTGAATCAAAAAGATATAGAGTTGTTCAAAACAATAACTGCAAGAGAAATTAAAGAAGAATTAATAAAACATTATTTGGCTGGCTTTTGCGAGAAAAGAAACAATCTTCCTTCAATTAAAATAAAGCTTTACATTGAGAATGCAGTCTCTAATGAATTAGAGATTATTCCAAATGATATTCCAGTACCGGATCACGATAAGGAAATAGATATTCACTATAGTAAAATAGATGGAAATAATATTGTAAAATCATCTAAGAAAGAGACCTTTAATTTAAAATCATTTGTTGTACCTAGCTCGGAACTGGATAAAAATGGTTTAAAGCTTGTTAGTAAAGGCGAAGTTGCAAAAAACATTAAGCTCGACAATTTATTACCAACTGACAAAATAAATGATAATAGATACTTATTTTTATTGTCTGGGAAATATATTGATGAAAGGGATAGTGATACAAGGGGAAATATAAAGCTTTATAAAAAAAAGGACTTCAAAACTAGCGATGAGTTTGTTTTATTCAGCGATGAAGAAATTCTTCTTGAAGATATTGAAGAAAAATCTAATCAGGAAATAATTACTTTATATAAAGAAATAGAAGAAAGAAGAAAAGAAAAGGAAAAAAGCATCGATGAACTTCAGCAAATGTTTTTACTAAACCCTAAAACTATAAATTCACTTCAAAATAAAATTAATATTGGCGATAGTGATGACACTATTCTCCGAAAGGTGTATGAAGCTGATGCAAAAATTATAGCTGCTAAAGATGCAGAAATAAAGCAGCACATTAAAGAATTAGATGAATTAGATACAACTCAGCCTGATTATCAAGAAAAACTATCTGCTAAAGTAGACGAATTTGTAAAGGTTATTCCAATACAAAATAGGACAGCACTAACTCAATATGTGGCTAGACGTAAAATGGTATTGGATGTTTTTGATAAAATTCTTAAAAAAGAGATTATTAAGTTACAAGAAGGTGGACGAATTGATGAAGACTTAATGCATAATCTGATTTTTCAACAAAGTTCGAAGGAGTCTGATCTTAGTGACTTATGGCTTATTGAAGAGGACTTTATATATTTCAGAGGATTTTCAGAGAGCAGACTTGATAAAATTGAAATTGATGGAGTAAAGATATTTAAGAATTCTTTTTCAGAAGAAGAAGATAGGTATTTGAATTCATTAAGTGAAAAAAGATTGACTAAACGCCCTGATATTTTACTTTTCCCTGATGAAGGAAAATGTATCATTATTGAATTTAAAGCACCTGATGTTAATGTTTCAGATCATTTGAGTCAAATTGACTTTTACGCCAATTTAATTCGAAACTACACAATAGACGAATTTCAAATTACTACTTTTTATGGTTACCTAAATTGGTGAAAGTATAGAAGATAGAGATGTAAGAGGACATGTTAGTCGGTTTGAACACTCATATCATTTAGATTATTGGTTTAGACCTTCTGAAAATGTTAATGGTTTCGAAGGTCGTTCGAATGGCTCATTATATACCGAAGTTATTAAGTTTACAACTTTGCTAAAAAGAGCAGCACAACGTAATAAAATATTCATAGATAAACTTGAAGGAAGTAAATAATATGAATGAAGCGGAAACCAGAGCAGAACTAATTGATCCCAAATTAAAAGAATGTGGTTGGGGTATTGTTGAAAGTTCTAAAGTACTTCGAGAGCGCGATGTTTGTAAAATAACCGAAGGTAGAATTCAAACTGGTGGTCGCCGAAGCAAACCCCTTATAGCCGATTATATTTTAGTCTACAAAGGAATTAAACTTGCTGTGGTAGAAGCAAAAGCTGAAAGTATTTCTGTTTCTGAAGGAGTTGCTCAAGCCAAGCAATATGCGCAAAAGCTTAAATTAGATACTACATACGCTACCAACGGTAAAGAGATTTACCAAATTTGTATGAAAACAGGAGAAGAAGGATTGGTTTCTGATTTTCTTTCACCCGATGAGCTTTGGAATAAAACTTTTGCCGAATATAATTCATGGAGAGAAAAATTTGCCGAAGTACCTTTCGAAGATAAAGGTGGCTATTGGCAGCTTCGTTATTATCAAGAAATAGCAGTTAAAAATACATTAGAAGCTATTGCTCATAATAAAGAACGTATCCTTTTAACCCTTGCTACAGGTACAGGTAAAACAGCCATAGCATTTCAAATTGCCTGGAAATTGTTTCAAACTCGATGGAATTTAAACCGTGATGGCAATCGTCGTCCAAGAATTTTATTTTTAGCTGACCGAAACATATTAGCAGATCAGGCATTTAATGCTTTCTCCGCATTTGCCGAAGATGCTTTGGTGAGAATAAAACCAAATGAAATAAAGAAATCAGGTAAAGTTCCAACAAATGGAAATATCTTTTTTACCATCTTTCAAACCTTTATGAGTGGCACTGATGAAGAAGGCAACCCGGCTCCCTATTTTGGAGAATATCCGGCAGACTATTTCGATTTTATTGTCATAGACGAGTGTCACCGTGGCGGTGCAAATGATGAAGGAAACTGGAGAGGTATTTTAGAATATTTTTCACCTGCCGTTCAGTTGGGTTTAACTGCCACACCTAAACGAAAAGATAATGTAGATACCTATAGATATTTTGGAGAACCTGTGTATATTTATTCGCTTAAGGAAGGCATAAATGATGGCTTTTTAACGCCTTTTAAAGTAAAACGAATCAAAACCACACTTGACGATTATATCTACACCAGCGATGATCAAATCATCGAAGGAGAGATCGATGAAGGTAAGCTATATACTGAACCTGATTTTAATCGTATTATTGAGATTAGGGAAAGAGAAGCTAATAGGGTTCAAATCTTCATGGACGATATAAACCAAAATGAAAAAGCGATTGTTTTTTGTGCAATACAAGATCATGCTGCTTCAGTTCGTGATTTGATTAACCAATACAAACAAAGCACTAATCCAAATTATTGTGTTCGTGTAACAGCAAACGATGGTGAAATTGGAGAACAATTTTTACGAGAATTTCAGGATAACGAAAAAACAATTCCTACAATTCTTACAACATCACAAAAGCTTTCTACAGGAGTAGATGCAAGAAATATTCGTAATATTATTCTGATGCGGCCAGTCAATTCAATGATTGAATTTAAACAAATAGTTGGTCGTGGAACTCGTTTATTTGATGGCAAAGAATTCTTTACACTATATGATTTTGTAGATGCTTATCATCATTTTGCCGATCCTGAATGGGATGGAGAACCGGTCGAAGAAGATCCTTGCCCAGCATGTGGTCAATTGCCTTGTGTATGCGAAAAACAACCACCAAAGCCATGTCCTATTTGTGGTAAACGTCCTTGTATTTGTGAAAAAGAGCCACCAAAGGTTTGTGAGATCTGTGGAGAGAGACCATGTGTTTGCAAAAAAAGAGTGAAAGTAAAATTACGAAATGGTAAAGAGCTCGAAATTCAGCATATGGTTTCAACATCATTTTGGAGCGCTGACGGTACACCAATTTCTGCCGAAGAATTTTTAAATAATTTGTTTGGGGAACTTCCTAATTTCTTTAAAAGTGAAGAAGAATTGCGAACCATTTGGAGCAATCCAATGACACGTAAAACATTGCTTGAAAAATTAGACGAAGCAGGTTTCGGAAAAGATGAACTGAGAACATTGCAAAAACTAATTGATGCAGAAAAAAGTGATTTGTTTGATGTGTTGGAATATGTATTTAATAGCGACATCAAACCAATGACAAGAGAAGCAAGAGTTGCAGCCGCACAGGCTACCATCTTTACCTTACTCAACGACAAACAAAAAGAGTTTATAGAATTTGTATTGACTAAATACATTGAGACAGGCGTTGAAGAACTCGACCAGGAGAAATTACCAATCTTGCTAACCAATAAATATCAGTCGCTTGAAGATGCCAAAGAAATATTGGGTGATGTTGCAAATATCAGCTCGTTATTTATTGAATTTCAGAAACACTTATATCAACAGAAAACTGCCTGATTTTTGTATTAGTGTCAGATTAAAAAAACACACTTGTAACTTATATCAAAACTATTCATTTTTAAATCCTTTAAGCTAGAATATGGATTTTTATGATTATCTAAAAATTCTGATCTTAGCAACGCTAGCCGTTAGAAATGAATTTAAAAATAAATTTTATTAAATATGTTATAATATAAGTAGTTCTGCTACTCAAATAATGCATTATTTAAAAATAAAATTTCAATATCTTCAAACTATTTTTTATATTTGTCTCAAAACAAGTAGTATGACTACCCATAAAGAGACAAAATTAAAAAAGTTATTTAGTTTATTACAGCCCGGAAAGGTGGTTACATCCTCGTGGTTAGAAGGACTTGGTATATCCAGAGACCTTCAAAAATACTATTTAGAAAGTGGATGGTTAGAAGTTCTTGGACGTGGTGCATACAAAAAACCTGGTGATAATGTGGAGTGGTATGGTGCATTAAATGCTATACAGGAACAAACTAATGCCAAAGTTCATGTTGGCGGTTTAACTGCTTTATCATTGCATGGTTTTAGTCATTACTTCCGAATGAGCAATGAAACAATATACTTGTTCTCGCCCAGAAAAGAGAAATTGCCAAAATGGTTTACCGATTATAATTGGAATGTTGAAATATCACACAAGGAAACTACTTTTCTAACGGATGAATTAGGAACAAAAAGCATAGAGATAAAACAAAATAAGGTATTGGCATCTTTGCCGGAACGGGCAATAATGGAGTGTTTATTTTTAGCTCCGAAAAAAATGGATTTAGTAGAATGCTATCATTTGTTCGAAGGATTGGTAAACCTAAAACCCAAACTTGCAACTGAATTATTGGAAGGTTGTAATTCGGTAAAGGTAAAACGCTTGTTCCTATATATGGCTGATAAAGCAAATCATCAATGGTTTCAATTCCTGAATTTAGATAAAGTAGATATTGGTGCAGGAAATAGAATATTAGCAGAAAAAGGTGTGTATCAGGCAAAGTATTTAATATCAATACCAAAAGAATTAGCAGAATTATGATTTCAGCAACATACAAAGCACAAGTAGATTTATTATTACAAGTTTTACCTTATGTCTCAAAAGAAAAAGTGTTTGCGTTAAAAGGTGGTACAGCCATTAATCTATTTGTCAGAGATATGCCCCGTTTATCTGTGGATATAGATTTAACCTATTTGCCTTTGGATTCAAGAGATGATGCTCTGAAAAACATTGAAGAAGGATTAAACCGAATTAAAATAAACTTGGGTAAAAACCTACCTGACATAAAAGTACACTCCGTTCCTTTAAATGGAGGAACAGATGTGAAATTGACTTGTCAAGGTAAAAATGCACAGATAAAAATAGAAGTAAATACCATAACAAGGGGAAATGTATTTCCCACAGAACTAATGCAGGTTGTAGATTCAGTTCAGGATGAATTTGGCAAGTTTGCAGCCATTCATGTAGTATCACTTGCTGAATTGTACGGTGGTAAAATTTGTGCAGCTGTTGACAGGCAACATCCACGAGATCTTTTTGATGTAAAACTTTTATTGGAGAACGAAGGCTTTACAGATGAAATATGGCAAGGTTTTAAGATAGGATTGATAAGTCATTACAAACCTATTAACGAATTGCTCAAACCAATATTAAAAAACCAAAAATCGGCTTTTAACAATCAATTTGCAGGAATGAGCGCAGTTGAATTTACTTATGAAGATTACGAAAAAACAAGGGCAACGCTAATAGAAACAATTCAACAACGCCTAACTGATAATGATAAAAGATTCTTGCTCAGTTTTGAAATGGGTGAACCCAAATGGGATTTATTTCCATACTCAGTATTAAAAGACTTACCTGCAATAAAATGGAAATTACTAAATATTCAAAAGCTAAAGAAATCCAACCAAAATAAGCATGAACAAATGGTTAATGAGTTGAAAAAGACACTAGAATTAGAATAAAATTGATGCAACCTAGAAAGCTTATGTCAGGTAGAGGCTTTGGCGGATTTTTGGAATGATTAATGTTTTAAAAAGTAATATAAATGGATATAAAAATCAGTCTTTCGAATTTAAAAAGTATTTTCAGGGAATCCATGGAAAGAGATGAGCCAACAATGGCTTTTGAAATCATTAATGGAAAAGGGAAATTTTTATTTATGATGTTTTTTGATGATAAAGATGAAGAAACCAAAGATTGGTTATTCCTTTTCTTAAAAAACACGAGACGGATGCTAAAACTAAAAATGTATGGTAATCATCTTAAAGGTCAATTTGATATTTATTTAAAACCCTTTATGGTTAAATGGTTTGCCGAAGAACTAGAAATTATTAATCCGAATAGCCTTAATCCTTTCAATATTGAGAATTTTTTTTCTCATTTAAATCAAAGTATTCCACAGCAATTACCTCTTGTTTCAAAAATTGATACAATTAGATCTTCATGGACTGAAATCAAAGACCAATTGCCCAATGATATTATGGATGAAAAAGATAAAATATATCTAATGCATCCAAGGGTTTTGCCTAAGAACATGAAACCTCAGGAAAAAACACTAAGAAAACTTTACTTATATACTGATTGCAATTCAAATGATATTGCTGAATTAATAGGACATCTTAAACGGATGAATACGACAGTTTGTTGGACTGCCGATGAAAACTATAAGGGAAAAACGATAAATATTATTAAGAGTGAATTATAGTCTCACGTATTAAGCAATCTAACTGACAAATAACATTTTTAGTTGATTGTGTTGTGATGATTAACAACAAGCAATTGAAAAGTATGATTTGAATAAAATAGAATAAATTTCCCTATCTTAGCAACGATATCCGTCAAGGGTATAATTGAAAGATTATGCCCAAAATACTCGAATATTATCTACAAATAAGCCATAGTCTTTGGCTTATTGGTGTTTGTACTCGCCATTGTAGCCGAACATTATCGGTTATTTGTACCAATTCCGGCAAAGCAATCCAAAACATTATTATTTTTCTCAAAAGGCGTATTATTCAGTCAAATTATACCCTTCAAAATTGGGTATATTCAAAAAAGCACTTTGCATATTCTGGTGAAGTATTCAAAAGCATTTCAAATATTCTCAAAAGCCCTAAAAAGGAAGAAAAAGCAGTCTCGAAGCACTCGTTGCACCTGCTTTATTCAATTTTTTCAGGACTTTTTTCATTCTATTCAACCCAAATTCAATCAACTTATGACATTTCGTAGAACCGTATTAAAACAAGAATTGGTTAAAAAGCTCTATCCGGATAGCATCTCCATTAAAAGTGCCATGCAACAATTACGCAACGAAATTGATTTGTGTCCACAGCTTAAAGAAAAAATTGGTCAGGCAGGTCACTTGCGTAAACACACCTACAATTTTGAGCAGTTGAACCTTATCCTTGAGCATTTTAGTTTAAGCCTTGAAGATTATAACCTTTTATAAAAAGTAACATGATTTATTTTCAAAATATTACCGACTTAGAACAAGCAAAACTTCGTTACCGGAAATTAGCCAAAGAACTGCATCCCGATAAAGGTGGTTCTGCTCTTAATTTTCAACAAATGCAGGAGGAATACAAAACCTTGCTTCTGAACTTACAGAACAAACAAGTCATTTCAAGTCCACAAACCAGTCAGCAATCCAACGATATAATGGCAGAACTTGGGAAACTGGCAAAAGTGTTAATCCAAAAGCAAGTACCACAGAAATACCTGCAAGAGAAAATCAAAAAAAGCCAATCGCCAATTGAAAAAGGATTATTTTCAAAACTGGTTGATTTTCTCAATGAAATTGAAATTAAATGAGCAAAAACTCCAAAAAATAAGCACTTCAAACCACTAATATCCAACAACAACCAATAACAGCAAAAACCTAATCTTATGCCTATCCTATGTTTGTTGCCACTATGGAAGCAAACACAAAAAAAATAGTAGGTACTCTTGCGGTTGTAGCAGCCATTGGCGGAGGTTTTTACTTGTTTAAGAAAGGCAAAAAAATCCTTTCAGGTGCAAAAATGAACTTCGCCTTGTTAGGATTCCGTATTCATAAACTGACCCTACAAGAAGTCCAGTTTGCTGTTAAGCTTCGTTGCTACAATCCCACAAACGAACCCATTACGCTTGCCATAAATCAAGTAGTTGCAAAATACAAAGGCTCGGCAATTGCTTATTCTACCCCTGATATTAAAGGTTTAACTATTGTTGCAGGCAAAACCCAAGAGCCTGAAATCACTTTCCAAGTTCCTTACCTGAACCTTATGGGTAAAGGATTAACAATGGCTGCACTTCAAAATATAGAGCAGCTTAAAGCGGATATGACTTTTACGCTAACCCTAAGCATTAACGGGGAAACTATTACCACTACTCAAAATTTAACAGACGAAAATATGAACGGATTAGCATCGGGTCAACTTGGCATTGTTTCCGGCCCACGAAATACAAAAGACGGAAGAAAGTTCAATCACTTGATAAAAAAAGCTTCCGGAGGCGATAAGTTTGTAAAGAATGGTAATGTACTGGAAACAGTTGAAAGCTGCATCAATATTATAGCCGACCATTACCGGGAAGTAGCAGAACTGGCAAAAAATCTGCAAGCTGATTCTGTTAAAAATACGTGTCGCAACATTTTTAATTTTACCTATACCTATTTGCAATATCAAAAGGATGAAGATGGCACAGAACAACTCCGCACTCCTGCTCGTAGTTGGTTGGATGGTCAGGTAAAGTTCAAACAGCAGGGCAATACCAATTCAGGTATTGATTGTGATGATTACGGCATTTTTTGTGGTTCTTTACTCAAATGCTTGGGCATTCCATTCAAGTTTCGCATAACCAAATACGATGGCAAAAGCTATTTTCAACACATCTATGTTTTTGTTCCTGCACAGGGCGATAGTGAAGACGAGATCATCATCGACCCGGTACTTTCCAAATTCGATTACCAAAAACCATACAGCTTCGAGAAATCTGATTTTAACATGTCACCCCTGCAAAGGGTTGGTGGTGTAAGTGGAATTAATGGATTAACCGGAACATTGAGTTTGGGTTTGCCCATCTATGCCCTTTCGGGATTAGATTATGCAGGTGGAAGAATTGCGGATGTTGACCATACCGAACTCATGGCAATTATTTCAGGTGTTGATTTTGAAGATACCCTAAATGGATTGGGTAATGCTGAAGATGCTACACTGAATTACTTGAGACGAACCCGTGATTTTCTTTTGAAAAATAAAGAGAATAAAAGCAAGATGTCACACATCCAAAACCCTGATCAGTTTATTAATATGCTTGACCAAGCCATTAAATTCTGGCATACTCCACAACGAGAAAAAGTATTGGCTAAGTTGGTTGCTATTGAAGATAAACTGGCTGAAAATGGATTTATCAAATACGACGTTGATGCTATTGAAGGTTTTGATGAATTGGACGAGGATGAACACGAAACCGAAGGTTTGGGACGTAGCAAAAAACGCAGAGGTCGCTTTTTTAAAGCCATTAAAAAAATTGGTAAGAAAGTAGGTAAAGCAGCCAAAAAGATGGTTAAGGCAATCGTAAGGTTTAACCCTTTAACTATTGCCATTCGTGGTGGATTACTGGCAGCTTTACGACTTAATATGTTTGGTATTTCAAAAAAACTGCAATATGCCTACCTGCCCGATGAAATGGCAGCAAAATATGACATCGACTCTTCAAAACTGGCTAAATTAAAGAAACGTCACGCCAAGGTTAAAAAGCTTTTTAATGGTCTGCAAGGCAAAGATAAAAACCTTAGAAAAGCCATATTAAAAGGGGCAAAACAAAAAAGTCCTGACTTTTCCCTTAATGGGATGGAGGGCATCCTTGCCGGATTACAAGGTTTGGAAGCCATTGGTGAACTGGCAGAATTGGGCGATTTAGGTGTTGTCGCTACCGCAGCTTCGGTAGGTGCTGCAAGTGGAGTATTGGCTAAAATAAGCAGTTGGTTAAAACCTGTTACAAATATCTTCAATAAAATACGTGGAAAGGCTGCTGTAAAGAAAGTAGCAAAACAGGTAGAACAAGGAAAGGAAGGTAGTGACAAGCTAAGACAAAGAACTGAACAATATCAGCAACAACAGGTAGTCGAGCAGCAAGTTTATCCAGAAAACAGTCAGAATATGGTGCAACCACTTAGCCCATCAACCAGTTTCAGTGTGCAACCTGTTAATACAAATATGCCTGAAACACCCTATGTGGCATCTCAAACAACTCCAAATATGGCTCGAACTCCTACAAACCTGAATCCGAAAAAGAGCATAAGTAAAGGGGCTAAAGTTGGAATAGGGTTAGGTCTTGCAGCCTTAATTGGAACAGGAGCTTACTTCATGTTCCACAATAAAGACAGCAAGCCTAAAACAAATCAAAAAAAACAGG
>DMBU01000158.1 GCA_003446015.1 Bacteroidales bacterium
GTACAACGTGACGCCTGTGGAGGTTGTTTTAACAAAATTCCACCTCAACGTCAGTTAGATGTTCGATCAAGAAAGAAAATAATTGTTTGCGAATACTGTGGGCGAATATTAGTTGATCCTGATATGGAAGAAGAATTTAAATAAAAAAACAATTTTATAATATAACTAAGGGCTGGTCATTTGATCAGCCCTTTCTATGTTAATACCATTTCAATTCAAACCATTGATCTTTTTCGGGTATTGTGTCTGTTATTCTGTAAGTTGAATATGCAAGAAAGAAACCAAGCGGATCGTCATTATTGTTATCATTATCATTGACTTCAATAATATTGCCATTTGGATTTGCAGGAGGTCCTCCAAACGGGCCCATATTCCAATCGGTTACGGATAAGATCTGATAGATATAATTATAATATTCATTTGTAATTGAAAGCATTTCCAAAGTTATTATATCAGCAACCTCCACTTTTCTTACCCAACCAATCTCCACATTATACATGTAATGGCCATTAATAAACATATCATCGGAAAAATATACTTCATTTATGGTATCTGTTTCTAAAATCCCATTCCTATATACATTCCACATGTAAAAATTATTTGGAGTAGGTGGTTCCAGGGCATTTAAAAGTATATATGCAGAACTATCAATAATATCATAAGCACTTAAATCATAGTATCCAAAATTGATTGAATCCATAGGTGGGCAATAGTTTAAATAGCAACTTGATGTATAGGTTTTACCTTCAGATATAATTGTTAAGGTATAGGTTTTTCCTGTTTCACCTGCAATTGTATCAGTTTCGTAAAGACCTGCCGAAACTTCATGCAGATCGAAAGTATTCTCTCCATCAGATATTGAAACCTCTGCACCAGTAACTCGTGTAGCAGGTGTATTGGAAAAATAATCTGCACTTTTTGTTAAAGAAACCTGATGGGGTTTTAATTCATTATTTATTGAACCTTGAATAACTAGTCTGATATAACTGCTCTTAAGTTCAGTATCAAAAGGTTCAGTGCATGCTGACAATAAAACAGCAAATGTTATAATAGAAAAAATTATTTTTTTCATCGTGTTATATTTTAAAAATGGAAATTCCATGTTATTGATGGTATAATAGGGAAAACATAAACCAGCTCGGCAACTGTAATATTTGGGTTCTCTTCGTCCTGACTAAAGTTGATCATCCAGGCATTATGTCTGTTATAAATATTATAGATTGAAATGTTCAGGTCGCTTTTTAGTCTTTTGTCAGGTTTTTCTTTGCTTTTTAAAGTTATAGAGAGATCCATTCTGTGATAAGCAGGCATTCTGTAACCATTTCGTTCTGAATAAATAGGTACGACCATATTTCCCTGCTCATATCTACCGGTTGGAAATGTAACAGGAGTTCCCGAAGCATATACCCAGGTAGCTGATACATTCCATCGTTTTCCCAGATCGTAGCTTCCAACTATGGAAATATTATGTGGTCGATCATAGGATGAAGAATATACTTTGCCATCATTTATTTCAGGGATCTTTCGTTCTGCTTTTGATAAGGTATAACTAACCCATCCGGTAAATTTCCCTTGTTGTTTCCTTACAAAAAATTCTGCTCCATATGACCAGGCATCACCAACTCTAAATTCACTTTCATATTCAGCATTTAACATGAGATCGGCAAAATCTTTAAAATCAATTTGATTTTCCATGTTTTTATAATAAACTTCAACCGAAGTTTCCATTTGATTATCCCAAAAGTTTCTAAAATAACCCAATGCAACCTGATCAGCTAATTGAGGATCAATATTTGGAGATGATGGAACCCAAACATCAAGTGGAGAACCTGCTGTACTGTTTGAAGCCAGATGCATATATTGCAAGGTTCTTGAGTAGCTTGCTTTTATCGATGATTTTTGATTTAATGTATAGTTTAGGCTCAAACGAGGTTCTAAACCTGAAAATGTATTGAATATTTCCCATCGATCATAAACTGTTGAGTCAATGGTTTCGTAGTTTTCATCGAAATCATAAGATGTTGCATTTCCCATATTTTGAAACATAGAACCCCTTAAACCATAATTTAAGGTCAAATTATTAAGTAATTTATGTTCATTACTAATATAAATTCCATATTCCAGGGCATAAGATTCAGGCATAGAGATTGTATTATCAGCAAAATCACCTGAGCTTTTTGCAACACCGGGGATGAAATGGTGATGAATAACTTCTAATCCAAATTTGATTGTATTTCTAGGGTTTGGATAATAGTTTAAATCAGCTTTAAATTTAAAATCTTCAAGATTTGAAATCCACCTAAAACCTAAGTTCTCATTTCCACTTTCCATTTTATAGTCGTACTTACTGTAAATTAAAGAAAAGTTTGAGAAAAGTTTTTCTGTAAATAAATGATTCCAACGGGTTGTTAAGGTATAATTACCCCAGTCGAAACTATATAAGTCGCTGAATTTTAAAACATCACGTCCAAAATATCCCGAAACAAAGATTCTATCTTTATCGCTAATTTTATAATTTGTTTTTAGGTTTAAATCATAGAAATAAAGCTTGGTAGATTTTAAAGCATCATCACTGGATAATAATAAAAACAAATCGGCATAGGTCCTTCTTCCTGATACTAATACCGACCACTTATCCTCAATAATAGGCCCTTCAAGCGTAAGCCGTGAAGATATAGTTCCGATTCCACCGGTTGCTTCAAATTCTTTTTGATTACCTTCTTTCATTCTAATATCTAAAAGTGAAGATAATCTGCCACCATATTGAGCCGGGATGTCTCCTTTGTAAATCTTTAAATCTTTTACGGCATCGTTATTAAATACAGAGAAGAAACCCATGAGATGAGATGCGTTATAAACCGTTGCTTCATCAAAGAGAATAAGGTTTTGATCCGGACTACCACCCCGAACATTAAACCCCGAGAATCCTTCACCTGTGGATGAGATTCCGGGTAAAAGTTGTAAAGTTTTAATAATGTCTACTTCTCCAAGCAATGCCGGAATCTTTTTTATTTCTGTAGCTTCTAATTTAACTGTACTCATTTCCGTTTTAACAACATTTTCGTTTTTACGTTCTGCTGTTACAACTACTTCTTCAATTGTTTTTGAAGCTTCGGAAAGTGTTATACTGATAGTTTGGTTTTCATTCAAATTAATTTTCTTAGATTGAGTTTCATATCCAACATATGAATAATCAAATTCATATGTCCCCTCCTTAAGTGTAATTGAATAAAACCCATAAACATTGGTAACTGTTCCTGTCTTGAGTTCTTTAACATAAATTGTTGAGCCGATAAGATCTTCACCTGAAGCATCTTTTACATGTCCACTAACAGTATATTTATTCTGTCCAAAGCTTATAATTGGAAGTGAAAGGGCAATAATTAAAAATAGTATTTGTTTCATATAATTTGGGATAATCAAAAAAAATAAAAATATTTTTCAATTTACAATTTTAATGCCAGATAAAATGAATGATCATTTATTATTTAAGGATTTCATAACCTGTTCTGTTGTTTGTAGTTTATTTATTTCCTTCTTTTAGTTTTGATTTATTTAGTATATGTTGAACAATTGCATATAGAAATAAAAATACAGCAAGAAAGCCGGCTAATCGTCCAATATAATCGCCATATTTTACATAAAAGGTTAATTCGTTATTGGCTTTAATATTATTTTTAATTGCATCACGAACCCACCACTGCGTTCTGTTTAATATTTCTCCACGTTGATTTATAAATGCAGAGATTCCTGTATTGGCAGATCTGGCAACACTTCTTCTGGTTTCAATAGCTCTTAAACTAGAGTAAGTCAGATGCTGTTTGAATCCGGGTGTATTTCCCCACCAACCATCATTTGTAATTACAAAAATGAAATTAGCTCCATTCTTGATATAATCAGTAACATATTCACCATAAACAGATTCGTAGCAAATAACGGGTGCAACCTTCATATCGGAAACCGGATGTTTAAATGTACCTCTGTAATCTTGTGTTGCTCTGCTTCCGGTAGTCCCTCCCAAATCGAGAATTACATTCCCCAGTAATTTAAACAATTTTGGATAAGGCATTTTTTCAACCCCAACAACTAATTTTGATTTATGATAAATTGGGATATAATTGCTTGTATCAATCTGGATAGCGGAATTGTAGGCATCATAATAAAAATTCTCCCTTTGTAAGTATCTGGCTGTAACAGTAAGTTCTTCATTGGGCAAGAATCGTTTATAGCAATCAACACCAAGAACAAAATTTACTCTCGGATTTTTAGTCACAAAATCCTTAATTGCCCGAATTGAATAATTATGTTCCAGTGTATTAATCCAGATCGAATTGTCGAGAGCAGTTTCAGGACCGATTACATAATCTATTGTTTCATCTGTAATGCTATCGGCCAGGTTAAGAATTATGTTTAATTGTTCAATTGGCGATAAACCACCAAATTTATCATTGTATGGATCAATATTAGGTTGAAGTACAGCGATGTTGTAGCTTTCTCCCTTTTCCTTGTAGTTTTTAAAAATAGAAAATGAAATGATGATCGGAACTAAAATAACTGTAAAGAAAAGAAGCATTTTAGGAAGTAAAACCCTAATTTTTCTTAAATCTATATATGATTTAAGAATATTAAAACAAAGTAAGTTTACAAAGATAATCCAAAACGTTCCTCCTAATGTACCTGTATATTCGTACCATTGAATAAGGCTGATGTCTTTAGCAAATGCATTTCCTAAATTTAACCAGGGCCATGATATTTCGGCATTTAAATAAAAGTGTTCAAAGCCAATCCAATATACTAACAAAGCCAATTGTCCTATTTTGGGGCCTAATTTTCTTTTCGTAAAGTGGAACAACCAAAAAGTAATGGTCATTAAAAAGGTATTTACAATTACAGCGGCTACAATACCAATAAATGCTGCATTATGTATCCAGTATGTTGTTAGTATATTCCATATCGCAAAAGTTAATGTAGAATATCCAATTAGAATAATTGACTTATTTCTCTCACGGGTTTCATAAATATAATCTTCAAGAAATAATAAGGGTACAAATGCAACTAATATTATTAATCCTGAGAATTGCGAAAACCAGGGTAAGCTTAATAATATACTACTTAAGATAGCTAATGTAAAACGTGATGATTTCTTCATATTCGTTTTTTCTGATTAACGAGATATACTCCGGTCAGGATTAATCCTATCCATAAGAACTGAACTAATGTTATTTTTTCACCGTCAAATATTCCCCACATAATTGCAAACACAGGAATTAGATAAGTAACAGATGCTCCAAATAATGCAGATGTGTGCTGTATTAAGGTGTTAAAAATCACTAAAGCTAATACAGTACCAATTACTGCTAATATCGCAATGTATGATAAGTTTAGCAAGTAATCATTTGTTGATAATGGAAAAGAGAAATCAGTAAAAAGTAAATAGATTCCTGCAAATGGCCCTACAAGCATAAAAGCTAAGGATGTAAGTTCCAGTCCATTTAGGTCTTTAATTATATATTTTACATGATTTACATTTATACCATAACAAATAGTAGCTAACACAACTAAAAGACCATAGTAGTTTATATTGCCCAAAATACTTGTGCCATTAACAGAATAAATGATCAATCCTAAAGCACCAACTAATCCTAAAAAAATACCAATTGCATGAATAAGCTTAGCAGTACTTTTATAAAATATAAGTCCAATAATCAATGTAAATAAAGGAGTCATTGAGTTTAATATTCCGGCTAAGCCACTATCGATATTTGTTTGTGCTTTAGTAAATAAAAACGCAGGGATGGTTGAACCTATAAAGCCAACAACAAACAATGAAAGGATGTTTTTCCTGGTTATTTTTTTAAAGTATTTTATCCCAAAGGGTAAAAAGGCTAAAAACGAAATAAATATCCTTAAAGCAGCTACCTGATCACTGCTATATGACCGAAGTCCCTTTTTCATTAGAATAAAACTGCTTCCCCAAATAAAAGACAGAAAAATTAGCGTAAGCCATTGCCACACTTTACTATTAAGATTTATTTTAAACATATTTTAAAAAATTAAGGCATAAAGATAAGATATATATTAACAATTTATTTGGCCTCTTGTTTTATCTTTTTGTTAATAGAACATTTATTTAGGATAGGATTCTATATCAAAAAAGCTAATTTTGCAATTAAAATAGTTATAAGCTTAAACGTATGATTGAATATAAATTATACATCGCAGGTGAATTTGTTCAAACAAAAAATAAATTAAAAGTTCGAAATCCTTTCGACAATTCTGTTGTAGGAGAAACTTATCTTGCCGGAAATGAAGAGTTGGAGATTGCAATTCAAAAAGCATCTGAAGTTAAAGATCAAATGCGCGATTTACCTTCATATAAAAAATATGAGATATTAATGCAGATTGCTGATGAGATAAGTATTTTAAAAAACGATTTAGCTCTTATTTTATGCAAAGAGGCTGGCAAACCATTAAAGTATGCTTTAGGTGAGATAGATCGGGCTATACAAGTATTTACGATTGCTGCTGAAGAATCCAAAAGATTGCCTAAAGAATATTTTTCGATTGACTGGACTCCAGCCGGAGAAGGGAAAGAAGGGTTTGTTAAATATTTCCCCGTTGGATTAATAGCAGGAATAGCACCGTTTAATTTCCCCTTAAATTTAGCAGTACATAAAATTGCTCCGGCAATAGCATCCGGAAATCCAATTATTATTAAACCTGCTCGTTCTACTCCTTTATCAGTGTTAGAACTGGCTAAAATTATTGATAAAACAGATTTGCCAAAAGGAGCATTCTCAGTTCTTCCTATGGATCGTGAGGCGGGCAATCAATTGGTAACTGATGACAGAATACAGATGTTGTCTTTTACAGGATCACCTGCAGTTGGATGGAAAATGAAATCGAATGCAGGGAAAAAGAAAGTGGCATTGGAGCTGGGAGGTAATGCAGGCGTTATTGTTTCAGACAGTTCAGATATTGAACTTGCTGTAAAAAAATGTTTGATAGGTGGGTTTGCTTATTCCGGGCAGGTTTGTATTCATGTACAACGAATTTATGTTCATGAAAATAGCTTTGATGAGTTTGTTGGAAAGTTTATCGAAGGAACTAAAATGTTAAAATTTGGTACCCCCGAAGAACTTTCAACCGATATTTCTGTTATGATTGATGAAGAGAATGCTTTACGTGTAGAGGAGTGGGTTAATGAAGCAGTAGTAAGCGGTGCTGTAATTTTAAACGGAGGGAAGAGAAAAGGATCTTATTTCGAACCTACAATTTTAACAAACACCAACAATGAAATGAAGGTTTGTTCGTTAGAGATTTTTGGTCCGGTTGTAAGCATTGAAAAATTCAATAATTTTGATGAAGCAATTAAAAACATAAATAATTCTGAATACGGATTACAAGCAGGTGTATTTACAAATCTAATTAATGAAATGAATCAGGCTTTTAATGAATTAGAAGTTGGAGGAGTACTATTGAATGATGTCCCCACATTTAGGGTTGACCATATGCCTTACGGAGGAGTAAAAAACTCAGGTTTTGGAAGAGAAGGAGTAAAATATTCTATATTTGAGATGCTGGAGCCAAAATTAATGGTGAAGAATATAAATTATTGATAAATTTTGAATTGAAAAAGAAATTGTGGAATTAGAATTTTTAATTAAAGGACTTATAGTTGGGTTTTTGGCTTCGATTCCTTTGGGACCTGTCGGAATATTATGCATCCAAAGAACTATTAATAAAGGAAGGTTTCCAGGAATAATATCAGGAATGGGATCAGCAACTGTTGATGCCCTTTTTGCTTTTATTGCAGCATTCGGACTAACATATATTATTAATTTCATCGAAGAACAGCAATTTTATATTCAATTAATTGGTGGTGCAGTGATGATATTACTTGGTGTAAAAATCTTTAATACGAATCCTATAAAGCAAATTAGACGACACCGACAAAAGAAAAACAAACTGGTTGAAGATTATCTTTCTGTTTTTATTCTTACTCTTTCAAATCCACTGGCAATATTCCTTTTTGTAGCTGCATTTGCAAGTTTTGGATTGGTAACTTCTAAGGATAGTTCATTAAAATCATGGATGATAATTTCAGGTGTGTTCTTAGGAGCAATGCTATGGTGGGGTACACTTACTTTCTTTGTCGATCTCTTTAGAAAGAAGTTTAGGCTTAAACAACTATGGTGGATAAATAAAATAGCAGGAGTTTTAGTAATTGTTTTTGGCATTGCTGCTATGTTATCTGTGTTTTTTGATTAAGTTATTTGTAAATCAAAAATTTGAACCCTAATAATTATTAATGATGGAAATAAAATCAGCAGAGTTTGTTTCAAGTTTTGTGAGTTATAAAGACTGCCCGAAATCAGAAATGCCTGAGTACGCATTTGTTGGAAGATCAAATATTGGAAAGTCTTCCTTAATTAATATGTTATTGGAAAAAAAGAAATTGGCCAAAACATCTCAAAGTCCGGGGAAAACACAGTTAATAAATCAATTTATTGTTAATGAAAGCTGGCATCTTGTCGATCTGCCTGGTTATGGATATGCTAAAGTTGCAAAATCAAAACGGAAAGATTTTAATAAGTTAATAAACGAATATATTTTACATAGAGATAATCTCATGTGCCTTTTTGTTTTACTTGATTCAAGACATGAACCTCAAAAAAATGATTTAGGATTTATGCGCTGGCTGGGAGAAAATCAGGTCCCATTTGCAATGGTTTTTACAAAGGTCGATAAAATCTCAGGTTCTGCAGTAAATACAAATATTACTAACTATAAAAAAGAGATGTTGAAAGAATGGGAGGCATTGCCACCTTTATTTATAACATCATCAGAATTGAAAACAGGGAGGAACGAAATTCTTGATTATATTCAAAAAATTAATGACACCGTAAAAACTGAAATTTGATTCGTAAATTTCCTTCTAAAGACAATGAAAAGTAGAAGTATATTTATACCTTTGCGAATCCAAAAATGAAGTATAAACTTATCGTAAATTAATAACAATGAGTGTTCAACCTCCAATTAAGCTTTTTTCAGGAACGAAATCTCGTTACATTGCAGAAAAAATTGCAAAGGAGTATGGTGTTGAGTTGGGAAGTAATGCATTTATAGAATTTAGCGACGGTGAATTCCAGACCTCTTTCGAAGAAACTGTTCGTGGAGCTTACGTTTTTATTATTCAATCAACTTTCCCTCCATCTGATAACCTTATGGAACTCTTATTAATGATTGATGCCGCTAAACGCGCATCAGCATATAAAGTAGTTGCTGTAATGCCTTATTTTGGTTTTGCCCGACAAGACAGGAAAGACAAACCTCGTGTTTCGATCGGAGCAAAATTAGTAGCAAATCTTCTTACAGCTTCAGGTGTAGATCGTGTAATGACTTTAGATTTGCATGCTGATCAGATTCAAGGATTTTTTGATGTACCTGTTGATCATCTTTATGCTTCATCTATTTTTGTTCCATACATCAAGAGCTTAAATCTCGACAACCTGGTTATTGCAGCACCAGATATGGGAGGTACAAAAAGAGCAAATGCTTACTCTAAATTCCTGGAAACACCAATGGTAATTTGTCATAAATCAAGAAAAAGAGCAAATGTTATTGATGAGCTTACAGTAATTGGTGATGTTGAAGGGAAAAATATTGTTATTCTTGACGATATGATTGATACTGCCGGCACAATTACAAAAGCAGCAGATATGATGATGGAAAGAGGAGCTTTAAGTGTTCGGGCAATCGCAACACATGCCGTGTTGTCGGGTCCTGCATACGAAAGGATAAATGATTCATCAATAACTGAAGTTGTTGTTACTGATTCATTACCGATAAAACCTATTTCAGATAAGATTAAAGTATTATCAGTGGCTGATGTTTTTGCCGATGTTATAAATAAAGTATATAATTATCAGTCGATAAGTTCGAATTTTATTGTGTAATAATATATATTTGCACACCAAAATATAAAGCATATTGTTTAAAAGTGTGATGGGGAATAAGAAGCTTTTAAAATTTTAGTATTATTCTGAGTAACACATAATTTGAAAAAAAATGAAATCAGTTGAAGTAAAAGGTAGTTTAAGAGATTCCGTTGGGAAAGCAACTTCTAAAAATTTAAGAAAACAAGATCAGATTCCTTGTGTTCTTTATGGTAATGGTGAAAACATTCATTTTCATACACATGAATTTTCTTTTAAAGAAATCGTTTTTTCACCAAATGCATATCTTGTAAATTTGAATATTGAAGGTAAAACTTACAATGCTGTTTTACGAGATATACAGTATCACCCTGTAAGTGATAAAATTATTCACGCAGACTTTTTCCAGGTTAAAGAAGACCAGGCTGTTTGGATGAAGATTCCTGTTGTTTTAGAAGGAGCTGCTATTGGTGTTTTGAACGGTGGTAGATTAGTTCAAAAAATGAGAAAAGTAAAAGTAAAAGCTTTACCTAATCAATTACCTGATGAAATAAAAGTTGACATTAGTAAACTAACTATTGGAAAATCAATAAAAGTAGGTGATCTTAAATTCAAAGGTTTAGAATTTTTAGAAGCTGAAAATGGCGTTGTGGTGCTTATTAAAGCTGCTCGTGCTGCTACTCTGGCTGTAGAAGGAGTTGAAGAAGGAGCAGAAGGTGAAACTGCTGAATCAGAAGGTGGAGATCATGCTCCAGCTGAAGAAGCTGCCGAATAATATTAGTATAAATTAAACAGATAATTGGTTTGAAGTACCTTATTGTCGGTTTAGGAAATATAGGAACTGAGTATATCAATACTCGACATAATATTGGTTTTAAAATATTGGATGCATTAGCTAATGCATCCAATATTTCTTTTCAGGACCGACGTTATGCTTTTCGTGCTGAATATAAATATAAGGGTAGAACTTTTATTCTAATAAAGCCTACCACATATATGAATTTAAGTGGTAAAGCCGTAAACTTCTGGTTACAAAAAGAAAAACTTCAAACAGATAAATTATTAGTCTTGGTCGACGATGTTGCATTACCTTTTGGATCACTGAGATTAAGACCCAAAGGAGCTGACGCAGGTCACAACGGATTAAAAGATATAAATCTCGCTCTTGGTCATCAGAATTATGCCCGTTTACGATTTGGAATTGGCGATGATTATCCTAAAGGTGCGCAAGCCCATTATGTTTTAAGTCCCTGGACTGATGATGAAAAGAAAATCCTTCCAGAAAGAATTGATTTAGCAATTGAAATTATTCAAAGTTTTGGAACTGTTGGCATTGCAAATGCTATGAATGAATACAACAATAGGTAGAAGTTAAGTTTCTTTCTGTTTTTTTCCTTCTTTTTAATTCCTAATTTTGCTTTCATAATTATTCTCAAAAATCATGTTACAACACGAAGACAATTTACGTATTGATAAATGGTTATGGGCTGTACGGGTTTTTAAAACCCGCAGTCAGGCTGCAGAGGCATGTAAGAAAGGTCGCATTTTAATTGATAATGTGCAGGTAAAACCTTCGAGAGTGATAAAAGTTGGTGAGATTGTAATTGTTAAAAATCCTCCTGTCATATATCAGTATAAAGTTTTGGGTTTACTTGGTAAACGACAATCGGCTAAAATTGCAGCAGATTATGTCGAAGATATAACTCCTGAAGAAGAAAAATTAAAATTAGATATGAAAAGATTTACGGGTTTTGAAATTCGTGATCGTGGTGTTGGCCGTCCTACTAAAAAAGAACGTAGATTAATTGATGAATTAAAAGAAAAACATAGAGACTCATGATAATTGCAAAGCAAAAAAAGAAAGAGAACATTGCAGAGTACATTCTTTACATGTGGCAAATAGAAGATTTAATCAGAGCATACAAGCTGGATATTATTGAGATTCAAAAAAATATTGTTGAACGATTTGTTCAACCGGCACCCATAAAAAAGGAAATTGAGAATTGGTATGCAGGCCTGATTGATTTAATGAAAGAAGAAAATAAGATAGAGTCTGGTCATTTGCAATTTGTTCAAAACACCATTAATGATTTAAATGAACTGCATTTACAACTGATAAAATCACCTGATCAATTAGACTATATTGAAGTTTATAATCAGTCTAAACCAGCAATAACTGAACTTATGAGTAAATCTCAGGGTACAGTTGAAAATGAGATCGAAGCATGTTTTAATGGATTGTACGGATTATTGATGCTTCGTTTACAACAAAAAACGGTTAGTGCAGAAACGGCTAATGCAATGACTTCAGTAAGTCATTTAATTGCACTTATTAGCAAAAAACATAAGCTGATTGAACAAGGAAAAATCGAATTATAAACCAATAAAACCATTATGAAAGATTTTGCCGATTCAATTTATGGGGAGATGATTCAGAATTTACCCGATGCCAATATCCCATTTAAAGGCGTAAAAGGGAAATTATTTCAAGGAGAAAATCATCAAATAGTTTTTTTTGTAATTGAGGCCATTGGAGAAGTAGCCGAACATTCGCATGGTGCCCAGTGGGGAGTTGTTTTCGAAGGAGAAATGGATTTAACAATTGATGGAGTTACAAAAACATATAAAAATGGTGATCATTATTATATTCCTTCAGGAGTTAAACATTCGGCTAATTTTAAGAAAAGGACTCAGCTGATGGACTTTTTCGAAGATAAAGATCGGTATTTGAAGAAGTAACGAAATCTATAAAAATTTATAACGGTAATCTGTCGTGGGTATATGGCAAGTATCTCTTTTTCCAAACCATTTAAACCTCTTGCTCGCAATAAAAGTGTACATGTAATCCCGAATTACCTTAGGAAAAATTATGAATGAATAGAATAGGGGCCAGGCTCTTCTTAATTCTTTTGCAATTCGCAAGGCAGCATCTGACTTAAAGTAAACTGAATTATTTTCTACAAGAACAATCGATTTATCAAAATCTTCATGTAGTTTAAATTTTATTAAAATATGTTTTCCTGTTTCTGATTGAAGTGACGCAAATCTGAAAATATCCTTATAATCTCTTTTAATTATAAAATTTACCGACCACGAACACAGATTGCATAATCCATCAAACAATACAATATTTTTATTTTCCGGCTTCTTTTCCATATAAGTAAAACACACATTTCTGTGCGTTGTTTAAATTACTCTGATTTTAATTTACTGTACAACACACATTCCTGTGCGTTGAATACATAAGCCTGCTTAAAATAACTGAGAAATATTTTGCCAAATAAATCATCAGGCAGGCCTGTCTGCCGACAGGTAGAAATGCCTGATGTACAGATTACAAATTATTTTTTTCTTTAGTTAGTTCAGGGATATAAACTTCTAAAAGCTTACTTTGAACAATGGGTTTAAGAATTAAATGTTCGATAACAGCAGGAATTAAAACGGTTTCGCCTTTTTCAACCACAATTTTTTCAGATTCATAATACTCTATTTCGAACTTACCTTCAAGGCACATGTAAATTACAAATGAATCTAAAAAAATGTAGTTTTTTTCAATATCCTGATCAAATTCTAATATGCTGGTTTCGAAATATTTGTTTGTTAATATTTTGGATGTCTGATTTTTTATTGAGTTGTATTTTGTTTTATAATCATCATAAACTTTAAAATCAATAGCATCAAGAGCCTCTTCAGTGTGTAGTTCTCTGTAATTTCCCTTATCGTCTTTTCTGTTCCAGTCATAGATTCTATAGGTTACATCAGAACTTTGTTGTATTTCTGCCAACACTATACCGGCACCTATTGCATGAACTCTCCCTGCAGGAATAAAAAAGATATCCCCCGATTTTACTTTTTCATGATTTAGAATTTCTGAAATTTCATTTTTCGTAAGATGTTGTAAATAATGATCCTTATCCATCTCATGATTAAATCCGGATATTAATTCGGCATTTTTTTCAGCACTTACAATATACCACAATTCGGTTTTACCATTCGAGTTGTGCCTTTGCAGAGCCAACTCATCATCAGGATGAACTTGTATTGAAAGCACATCATTGGCATCAATAAACTTAATGAGTAAAGGAAACTCCAATCCGAATTGTTCGAATACTCTGTCACCAACCAAATCACCCATATAAATTTCTATTAGTTCATTAAGCTCGTTCCCTTTTAAAAAACCATTTTCTACAATCGAGATATTATCTTCTACACTTGATATTTCCCAGCTTTCACCAATATTTTTAGTTGCAGGTATTTTTTTATTTAAAGTTGTCTTTAGATTTTGTCCGCCCCAGATTTTCTCTTTGAGAATAGGTTTAAATTTTAATGGATATAGCTCGCTCATTATAAATGTGTTTAAAATTCGTAATCAATAACAGCTTTTTCTTTTTGTATGTCTTTACATAAGCCAATAGCTTTTTGATGTTCAGGATGATTTAAGTAAATTTTTAAATCATCCCAATTCGTATATTCCGAAATAATTGCGACATCATAAGAAAATTCGGTTTTTCTTGAATTAACTGCTATTTCATATGATTTTACAACAGGAATACTTTTTTGTAACTGGCCAAAACTAGCTTTTATTCTTTCGGCTTTTTCTATTCTTTCAGAATCATTTTGTACATCCTTAAATTTGAACATAATAATATGTCTGATCATGATTTAAATTTTTTGTGTAAATTTATATTATCTTCATGCCAAATTAATGCTTAAAGTTATTAAAAATTTATTGATATGTCTTTTATAATTGGTATTGCAGGTGGAACAGGATCTGGGAAAACAACAGTAGTAAAAAAAATAATTGCACAATTGCCCAAGGACGAAGTAGCAATTATACCTCAGGATTCGTACTACAAAGATAACAGCCATTTGCCTATGGAAGATCGCCAGGAGATCAATTTTGACCATCCCGGATCGTTGGAGTTTAAGCTTTTAGCTGAACATATAAAAATGCTAAAAGCCGGCATTGAAATTCACCAACCAATATACTCTTATTTAACTTGTGCAAGATCAGAAGAAACTATCCTTGTAAAACCTAAGAAAGTTGTAATTATTGAAGGCATTTTAATTCTTCAAAATGCTCAGCTCCGTAATTTAATGGATATCAAGGTTTTTGTTGATGCCGACAATGATGATCGTTTAATGAGAGTTATTCAGCGCGATTTAGTTGAACGGGGCAGATCTGTTAATAAAGTTTTAGAGAGATACGAGAAAACAGTTAAACCTATGCACCTCCAGTTTATTGAGCCTACCAAAAGATATGCTGATGTAATTATTCCTCAGGGAGGGAATAACCAGGTGGGTATTGATATTATTACATCTATAATTGAAAAGAAACTTAAATTAGGTAAGTAATATTATGCTTGATCATGTAAGTGTTGAAAATGTTTTATTCCTGGATATTGAAACTGTTCCTCAATATCAGGATTTCAATGATGTCCCAAAATCTTTTCAGGATTTTTGGGAAAAGAAATCGTCTTATTTTAGAACCGAAGATCAATCAGCCTCTGATGTGTATCAGCGCGCTGGAATTTATTCTGAGTATGGAAAGATCATTTGTATTTCGGTAGGAATCATTGTTAAAAAAACAGGAGAACGAAGTTTTAGGTTAAAATCATTTTTTGGAGATGACGAGGCTTTATTACTGAAAGAGTTTGCTGAAATGCTTAAAAAATACCAGTCTTCAAATTCCGATGTGCAGCTTTGTGCCCACAATGGTAAAGAGTTTGATTTTCCTTACATTGCTCGCAGAATGTTGGTGAATAATATTAAATTACCCAAACTTCTTGATATTGCCGGGAAAAAACCATGGGAAGTTATGTTTTTGGATACCATGGAATTATGGAAATTTGGCGATTATAAAAACTACACTTCTTTAAATTTACTTACACATTTATTTAATATTCCAACCCCAAAAGATGATATTGATGGCAGCATGGTTGCTGATGTTTATTGGAAAGAAAAGGATTTGCAAAGAATTGTTAAATATTGCGAGAAAGATGTTTTAGCAATTGCGCAATTGCTTTTAAGATATAAAGGTGAAGAGTTGATAAAACAAGAATATGTTGAATCAACAACATTAAATAAGTTACTGTAGAATGAAACTCTGAACTTTTTGAAGAAACAATTCAGGTTGTTCTGCATGCACCCAATGACCTGCTTTGGGAATGGTTTCAATATCAGCAAATGGGAATATCTGATAAATAAATTTCCGATCTTCATCTAAGATATAATCAGAATTTGCTCCTTTAATAAAAAGAACAGGGAACCCAATTATTTCAGATTGATCTTCATCTAATCCGTCCATAATTTCAGGGAGTTCGTTTCGGATTGTCTTTAAATTCAAGCTCCAGCTATACTCATTATTTTTTGACCGTTTAATATTTTTTAGAAGAAACTGCCTGATTCTATCCTCTGAAATTGATTTTGCAAGAATCTCATTAATTTCATCCCTACTTGTAATTCCATAAAAATCGAGATTAAACATAGCCCTGATAATTGTTGTATGAGATAAAAGCTGGTTTGAGTTTGTCGATTTATATGATCTGGGAGATATATCAACAACAATTAAATGACTTATTCGCTCAGGATAATCTGCTGCAAAAAACATAGCTGTTTTTCCTCCCATCGAGTGGCCTACTATAATTGCTTTTTCAATTGACTGTTTATTCATGAATTCAAGGAAATCTTCTTTCAAAAGCTGGTAATTATGATCCGTCGAATGTGGCGATCTTCCATGATTTCGTTGATCAATTAAAAAAACCTCAAAGTTTTTTGCAAGCTCCCTGCCAACACTTACCCAATTATCTGATGATCCATATAATCCATGAATAATAATTAATGGAGGTCCTTGCCCATATTTTCGAAAAAATAATTCCATTTTAAATCAGTTTTGATATGAATCCTGGATACCCAATCTATTTTAATTCCCGAAGATACATTTGAATTGTATTTTCGAGCCCCAGGTATAATGCATCTGAAATTAAAGCATGCCCGATTGATACCTCAAGCAAGCCAGGTATATTTTGATTAAAATACTTTAAGTTATCTAAATTTAAATCATGACCGGCATTTAGCCCTAAGCCTGCAATTTTAGCAGTTTCTGCAGCTTTAGCAAATGGTGCAATGGCTTGCTCTTTGTCTATTGGAAAAAGATCAGCATATGGCTCGGTATATAACTCAATACGATCAGTTCCTGTATCAGCCGCATTTTTGATTAGTTCTGTATCTGTTTCAATAAAAATTGAAGTTCGAATTCCAGCTGATTGAAAACGTGAAATAACATCTTTTAAAAACATTTTATTTTTAATGGTATCCCATCCTGCATTGGAAGTTAGAGCATCTGGAGGATCGGGCACTAATGTTACTTGTGTAGGTTTAATATCTAAAACTAATTTTATAAATTGTTCCGATGGATATCCCTCAATATTAAATTCAGTTTTTATTATGGGTTTAATATCTAATACATCCTGATACCGAATATGTCTCTCGTCGGGTCGGGGATGAACTGTTATTCCTTCCGCACCAAATTGCTGACATTTTATTGCTGCATCTAAAACATTCGGATAATTTCCTCCACGAGCGTTTCTTAATGTTGCAATTTTATTTATATTTACACTTAGTCTGGTCATATTTCGTTATTTGACAGTAGAATAAACAAATTATTAATTGAGTTTGTTAAATGAACAAAAATACAAGTATTTTTGAGAACAGATAAAATATGTTAGCGAAAGATTTGATATCTGATGAAATTCCTGCTTTACGAACTTCCGACACGGCTGTTGAGGCATTGAACTGGATGGAAGTTTTTCGTATTTCACATTTGCCTATTGTGAATAATGAGGAGTTTTTAGGATTAATATCTGATACTGATATCTATGATTTAAATAATCCAAACGAAGCTATTGGAAATCACCGATTATCGTTGCTCAGACCTTCAGTCAGATATGATCAACATATTTATGAAGTTATGGAGGTGGCTGCAAGGTTAAAACTGACTGTTATTCCTGTTCTCGATCATTTAAATAAATTTCTGGGAGTGGTTCGAATGACCGATTTGCTGCATTATTTTTCTAAACTTTCTGCAATTGAAAAACCTGGAGGGATTGTTGTTCTTGAAATTGCACAAAGTGATTATTCAATGATTGAAATATCACAAATTGTTGAATCGAACGATGCTAAAATACTAAGTATGTATGTGAATTCACTTCCCGATTCTACTAAACTTGAAGTTACATTAAAACTAAACATCACAGATTTAACTTCAGTTATACAAACATTTAACCGATATGAGTACGATATCAAGGCTTCGTTTATGGAATTTGATGAACAGGATGATCTTTATAACGAAAGATATGATTTGTTTATGAGATTCTTAAATACCTGATTTCTTCTGATGTTATTTCCAAAAAGGCTTTTGCTGTTCTTAGTTATCTATTTATTATCTAATGGAGTAGTTTATTCTCAGAAGTTTAATGATAGTATTAAAAGTTATTATATTGAAGAGATTAACTTCATTGGAAATAAAATAACTAATGAGAAATTAATTCATCGTGAACTATTATTTAAGACTGGTGACCTAGTTTCTATTTCTGAACTAGAATTGTTAATTTCAAAATCAAAGGAGAATTTATTAAATACTTTCCTTTTTAATTTTGTAACAATAAAATATGCATTAATTGATGACAAAATCAGCGTTAATATTGAATTTCAGGAACGTTGGTATATATGGCCATATCCGGTTTTGGAACACGCAGATAGAAATCTTAGTTCGTTTTTAAAAAACCAGGAATGGTCAAGAGTTGATTATGGCTTATTTGTGTTGATAAATAATTTTAGAGGCAGAAAAGAAATCCTAAAGCTTAAATCTATTTTTGGATATAACAACCGATATGTTTTGTATTATTACAAACCCTTTATTGATAAGGATCAAAGGATTGGCCTTGGGTTTGATTTTGATTATTTTCAGAATCACGAGGTTCCCTATCAGATTATAAATGATAAACCGGAATATTTAAAATTAACTGATAAATTTGCACGCAAAACACTGAAGATTTCTCATTTTTATACTTATCGTCCACGTTTGTATACAAATCATCTCCTAAATCTGAGATTCTCGAAGGTTTCCATAAATGATTCTGTTTTAGTTTTAAATAATAATTATTTTTTCAATAATGAAAGTGAAATAACGTTCTTTTCAATTGGATACAATTTTGATTTTGATAAAAGAGATTCTAAAATCTACCCTCTAAATGGATTTCGTGGCTTCTTTTCCATTAATAAAGATGGTTTAGGTATTTATTCAAACAATGGGAATTTAGTTTTAAAATCAATTGTCGAAGAAAATTATCAATTAACGAATAAATTTTTTGTGAACCTTAGTGTTTTGGGTCAATTGAATTTGAATAATCTGAATACATTTTATTTTTCTGAAGCCATTGGCTATTTCAATTATATAAGGGGAATGGAATACTATGTTTCAAATGGGAAAAGTTTTTATATATCAAAAACAAATCTTAAATATGAGATTATTCCACAAACAAGGTTTAATTTAAATTTCATTCCTTCTGATAAGTTTAGTAAAGTGCACTATGCATTGTATTTGAATTTATTTTTTGATTCAGGTTATGTCGATTCCGATTATACAATCAACAATACTATAACAAATGAATTCTTATATAGTGGAGGAATCGGGGTTGATTTAGTAACTTATTATGATAAAGTTTTGCGAATTGAATATTCATTGAATAAATTTGGAGAACATGGAATATTTTTTCACCTTGGAGCTCCAATAATTGAGAAATAAAATGAGAGTAGCTGTTTTTGGTCGAAATTTCGATAAAGGATTTAGAGAATATGTAAAAATATTCTTTGAAATTCTGCAGAAGAATAATATTGAAATCACCGTTTATGACAAATTTTATGAGTTTCTAAAGAAAGAGATTGACTTGTACTCAGATAAAATCCAGATATTCTCAAAGCATTTGGAGATAAAAAATAAAGTTGATCTTTTATTTAGCATAGGTGGTGATGGAACAATTTTAGATGCTATAACATTTGTGCGTGACTCAAACATTCCAATTGTTGGAATAAACACCGGAAAATTAGGATTTCTTGCAAGCATAGCAAAAGATGAAATTGAATCAGCTCTTAATTCAATATTTAAAAAAGATTACACTGTTGAGCAAAGAACACTATTAAAAGTGGAATCAACATCCGGATTATTTGAAGAATTTCCGTACAGCCTGAATGAGGTTGCCGTTCAAAAAGTTGATTCTGGCATGATTACAGTTCATGTTTATATCGATGGAGAATTTCTGAATTCCTATTGGGCCGATGGATTACTCGTCTCAACACCAACGGGTTCAACAGCATATTCTTTAAGTGTTGGAGGGCCAATAATAATTCCACAGTCAGGCAACTTTATTATTTCTCCAATATCTCCGCATAATTTAACTGTAAGACCAATTGTACTTCCGGATACTAGTAAGTTACAGCTAAAGCTTGAAGGCCGGGCACTAAATTATATCGCATCACTGGATCATCGATCATTAATGATAAAAAATACAGAGGAAATTACAATTAGTAAAGCAGAATTCAAGATTCAATTAATAAAGTTAACTAATACAAGTTTTTATAAAACCTTGCGAAATAAATTAATGTGGGGTGTCGATAAAAGAAATTGAATAAAACAAAATCAACCTAAAAACGTTTTAGACTAAGGTTTAAAAAGTTGAATATAATCTTGTTATTATTTTTTTTAATAAAAAAGAATAACTTTGTATTAGAAGTTAATAAGAAATGAAAACATCAAAACTCCTTATTTTAATTGTATTAATGCTTATCCCAACATTAATGTATTCTCAAAGATGGAAACTTTCCAGGTCGGAATATATTTATGGTATCGGCGTTTCGAATTATTTTGGAGATATTGGGGGATCAAAAAAAGAAAGTGCTTCTGGCTTTTCTGATATTGATATTGTAAATACCAGACCAAGTTTAGCAGTCGGGTATCGCTATAAACTGTATGAAAAGATCGCAGTAAAGGCAAATCTTACTTATGCTAACATTCATGGTTCTGACGAAAAATCAATAAACGAAGGTAGAAATTATTCATTTACTACAAATATGTTTGAGTTAAACGGACATGTAGAATATCATATTACAGAGGAGAAAGCAGTTGTATCTTATAAAAGTATGTCATTAAGAGGTAAGTTAAAGAAATTTAATGCAGGTTTAAATTTATATGTTTTTGCAGGAGTCGGAGTAGCTTATTTTAAACCAAAAGCTTTAGACGACTTTTCAGAAAGTTCGCGCTACATTGATAATAAAAATTTAGGATTAGTAGTTCCATTTGGAGTGGGACTAAAATATCCAATATCTACAAAAACATACATTGGATTAGAGCTTGGACGAAGGTTTATTACTTCTGATTATGTTGATGGATTTAGTCCGGAATTATCAAATTCAAGAGATGTATACTATTTTACAGTAATAAGCGTTTCTACTAAAATTAAGAAGAAAAGCAATCGCAGACCGGAATATCGATTTTAGAATGATATGAAAAGAATTTTATTACTGTTTCTATTTACTTTATCAATAAATTTCATCTTCAGTCAAAGCAAAACTGAACTGGGAGTTTTTGCCGGAACATCATATTATCAGGGCGATATTAACAAATCAAAACTGTTTTATTCACCTTCTGCAGCTTATGGAGTAATTCTAAAATACAACTTAAGCAATCACTTGTCAACCAGCCTGAAAGGTTATTATGGTAAATTAAGTGGTAGCGATAGTGATTTTAGTAATTTGGAAAATCAATTGAGAGGAGCATCATTTTCTGCCACATTAATTGATATATCCGCCCTCATTGAGTTTAACTTCTTACCATACACAAGTTCTGGATATATTAAAAAAAATAAAAACAGGTTCACCCCTTTCATTTTTTTAGGTATTGGGGGCAATTATATATTTAGTTCGGGAGGATTCGAAAATCCAATTACAATTCCTTTTGGATTAGGAATTAAATATAATATCTTTGAGCGCTTAACTTTAGGCATAGAGTGGAGTTACAAAAAAACATTTAATGACGAGATCGACGGTGTTATTAATATTCAGGATGAAATTAATAATCCTGTAATTCATAACGACGACTGGTATTCATTCTGTGGAGTATTTGTAACTTATAAACTGTTTAGAGATAAGATTGATTGTCCGACGTATTACAAATAGGAAATGGATTTTAAGGATAAGATTGACATAAATAATCTGCCACAACATATTGCTGTTATAATGGATGGGAATGGTAGATGGGCAAAGAAAAAAGGAAATCAAAGAATATTTGGTCACAAAAACGGAGTTAAAGCTGTTCGTGATACTGTTGAAGGTGCTGCTGAACTTGGTGTTAAGTATTTAACTTTATATGCTTTTTCAACCGAGAACTGGAATAGACCTAAGCAAGAAGTTGATGCTTTAATGTCACTTCTTATTGCTACAATAAATTCTGAAACCGACACACTAATCAAAAACAATGTTCGTTTATTGACTATTGGTGATATTGATGGATTACCTAAAAATGTTAGTAAAAACCTAAATGAACTTATAGATCAGACTGCAAAAAACACAGGATTATCATTAGTTTTAGCTCTTAACTATAGTGCACGATGGGAAATCGTAAACGCGGTAAAAGAAATAATAGCAGAAAATGAAAGAACTCCAATAAATGTGGAAAATATTGACAATGAGTTTTTTGAAAAATACTTAAATACAAAAAATATCCCTGATCCTGATTTACTCATAAGAACAAGTGGTGAGTTTAGAATTAGTAATTTTTTAATTTGGCAAATTGCTTATTCTGAATTGTATTTTACCGAAGTATTATGGCCTGATTTCAGAAGAAAAGATTTATATGAAGCAATAATGGATTACCAACAAAGAGAACGAAGATTTGGAATGATAAGTGAACAAATAAAAAATAATAATTAAAATTGAATTTAATAGAATGATAAGAAGATTCTTATATAGCATAATTTTGGTTTGTTTAGCAGCTTCTGCTTTTACACAGGAAATTGATTACAAAACAATACCTGTTTCAGATTACAAGAAACCCAAAGAATTTATAATAAAAGAAATTAATGTTTCAGGAATAAAATACCTTGATAAAAGTATCCTGGTTAATTTATCAGGATTAGCAGTTGGAACAAAGATTTTTATCCCCGGTGATGATATTACAAATGCAATACAACGATTGTGGGGACAAGGACTATTCTCCGATGTAAAGATTTACACAACAGATTTTATACAGGATAGCGTAAGCCTGGAAATATATCTTCAAGAGCGACATCGGTTATCTGAACTGGAAATCTTTGGATTAACGAAAAGTAAAGAAAATGATGTTAGAGAAAAACTTGAATTAAAAAGAGGAATGCAGGTAACTCAAAATCTTATAAACAATTCTGAAAGAGTAATAAAAGATTATTTATATGATAAGAAATACATTAATTCTAAAGTTGATATTGTTCAGGTTGATGATACAATAGTTGGTCTCAATAATGTTAAACTTAGGATTTATATCGATAAGGGAGAGAAAGTAAAAATCAAAGATGTTAACTTTTATGGGAATACCGTTTTTACCGATGCCAAATTACGAAGAACCATGAAAGAAACCAGAAGGAAGAGTTTAAACTTTTTTAAACCATCAAAATTTATTGATGATGTATATGAAGATGACAAGGCCCTGGTAATAACAAAATACAATTCAAAAGGATATAGGGATGCTGAAATAATAGTTGATTCTGTTTATAAGGTAAGTCCAAAAAGAATCTCAATTGATATTCATATTAACGAGGGAAATCAGTATTTTTTCGGGAATATTGATTGGGTTGGAAATACAAAATATTCAACAGAAGGGCTTAATAGAATACTTAAAATTAAAAAGGGAGATCCTTATGATACTGAGATGTTGAATAAAAGATTAAACTATGATGAAGATGCTGTAAGTAATTTATATTTGGATGATGGACATTTATTTTTTAATGTGTCTCCTACAATTCTTAAAATTGAGAACGATTCCATCGATGTTCAAATGAGAATATCAGAAGGGAAACAAGTAAGTTTAAATAAAGTTGTTATTCATGGAAATACCAAAACAAACGAACATATTATAAGACGTGAATTACGAACAAAACCAGGTGAGTTATTCAGCAAATCAGAAATAATGCGTTCACAAAGAGAATTATCTCAGCTTGGCTATTTTGATCCGGAACAGTTTGGTATTGAGCCTACTAATATTAATCAGGCAGAGGGATTAGTTGATCTTGAATATACCCTTGTGGAGAAATCAACAGATCAACTTGAAGTGTCTGGGGGATGGGGTGCTAATATGTTTGTTGGAACATTAGGTCTAAGATTTAGCAATTTCTCTGCAAAAAATGTATTTAAGAAAGGAGCATGGAGGCCAATCCCTTCTGGCGATGGACAAACGTTAAGTTTAAGAGCACAAACAAATGGTCAGTATTATTCTGCATATAGTGCGAGTTTTGTTGAGCCTTGGTTTGGAGGTAAAAAACCTAATTCACTTTCTGTATCAGTATATTACACAATACAAAAAAACACAAACTATTTTTATCAAGTTGGAGATGAATATCTGAAAATTTTTGGAGGTTCTGTTGGTTTAGGTCAAAGACTAAAATGGCCCGATGATTATTTTACAATTTCAAATTCTATAAGTTATCAGAGATATGATTTAAACGATTGGGATTATTTTATTTTCCAAAACGGAACATCAAATAATATTAGTTTTTCAACAACTCTTGCCAGAAACTCAACCGATCAGATTATTTATCCAAGATCAGGATCTTCATTTATGTTAAGTTTACAAATAACACCACCTTATTCTTTATTTAAAAAAGATAATTTTTGGGAATTATCAAATTCAGAAAAAGCAAATATTGATTCAGACATTATAAGCAATTACGGAGATACATGGGAGAGTTTAACTTCAGCACAGCAAGAAATAGCATTTAATAAGGGTTATGATGATGAAAGTGACAGTAAAAAATATAGCTGGATTGAATATCATAAATGGAAATATAAAGGTTCATGGTATTTAAGAATATGGAAAGATCTAGTTTTAGCAACGAATACTGAATTCGGGTATTTGGGATATTATAATAAAGATATTGGTTATTCTCCTTTTGGTCGATTTGATCTTGGAGGTGATGGTATGTCGGGATATAGTTTGTATGGAGAAGAAAATATCGCATTAAGAGGTTATGAAAATGGTTCATTAACCCCCCTTAATGCTGATAGAAAAAACAATGGTAACGTTTATGAGAAAATAAACTTCGAGTTACGATACCCTATAACATTAAAACCTCAGGCAACAATTTATGTTTTGGGTTTTGTTGAGGCAGGTAATGCATGGTCAAGCATTGATAATTATAATCCTTTTAAAATTAAGCGTTCTGCAGGTGTTGGCCTTAGAGCATTTTTACCTATGTTTGGTTTATTAGGAATTGATTGGGGGTATGGCTTTGACGATATTCCAGGATTACCAGATGCAAATGGTAGCCAGTTCCATTTCGTAATAGGACAGCAATTTTAAAATCTTATAGTATGAAAAAATTACTTTTTGGTTTACTTTTTATTTTGATATCAACTCATATTTTTGCTCAGAAATATGCATTTGTTGATACGGATTATATTTTAAACAATATACCAGCCTATAAAGCAGCACAAGATAAACTAAATCAATTATCTGCAGACTGGCAAAAAGAAATTGAAGTTGAATATACGATCGTGGATAGAATGTATAAAGATTTTCAAGCTGAGAAGGTTTTATTAACGAATGAAATGATTAAACAACGTGAAGCCGAGATTGCTGCAAAAGATAAAGAAATAAAGGATCTTCAAAAAAGATTCTTTGGTCCGGGAGGAGAGTTGTTTAAAAAGCGACAGGAACTTGTAAAACCTATTCAGGACGAAGTATATAATGTTATAAAAAACATCGCTGAATCAGGGAATTATGCTATTATTTTCGATACTGCAGCCGGAGCAAGTATACTGTTTACCGATCCAAAATATGATAAGAGTGATGAAGTTTTAGAAAAATTAGGCTATAAGAATTAATTTTATAAATTTGTAATTAAATTAAAAATTTGGAACATATGAAAAGAATATTAGGAGTTTTATTGATAGCTGTTTTGGTTTCAGGATCAAGTGTTTTTGCACAAAAAGCAGATTATAAATTTGGACATATTAACTCAAATGAATTACTTTCAGTTATGCCTGAAAGAGACAGTGCAAGAATAGAATTGCAAAATTACAGCAAAATGTTGCAACAAGAAATGGAAGCAATGCAGGTTGAATATCAAAATAAGGTAAATTCTTATCTTGAAAAACAAGAAACATATTCAGACCTTGTTAAGCAATCAAAAGAGACTGAAATTCAGGAAATGCAACGACGTGTTCAGGAGTTTCAGGCCACAGCACAACAGGATTATCAGCAAAAAGAAGCTGAGTTGTTTCAACCAATAATGGACAAAGCTCAGGCAGCAATTGAAAAAGTTGCTAAAGCAAATAGCTTTACATATGTTTTTGATATTGGAGCTGGGGGAGTATTATATTTTTCAAGCCAAAGCATTGACATTTTACCTTTGGTTAAGACAGAATTAGGCATAAAATAAGAAATAATATTAAATTAAATTGACCATCTTTAAACTTTAAAGATGGTCTTTTTATATCATGGAAAAGAAAAATCAACCCATAGGAATATTTGATTCAGGAGTTGGTGGATTATCTGTTTGGAAAGAATTGGTAAAATCTTTACCCAACGAATCCGTAATTTATTATGCCGATAATGCAAATTGTCCTTATGGCCCAAAAAGTAAGGAAAACATAATTGAATTAGCTTCCAGAGTAGTTGAATTCTTAATTTCAAAGGATTGTAAAATAATCGTTGTGGCGTGTAATACAGCTACTGCAGCAGCAATTGAATTTCTTAGAACTAATTATTCATTACCATTTATTGGAATGGAACCTGCTGTGAAACCTGCAGCTCAAAATTCAAAAACGAAGAGTATTGCAGTGCTTGCAACAGAAGGGACTTTTAATGGTAAATTGTATATTGAAACCAGTAGAAAGTATGCAAAGGATGTGGTGTTAAACATTAAGGTTGGTGATAAGCTTGTCGATATAGTTGAAAATGGATTAATTGATGATCCTTTCACCGAAAAGCATCTTGCTAGTCTTGTAAAACCTTTAATTGAGAAAAATATAGATCATCTTGTATTAGGATGTACGCATTATCCTTTTTTATTAGAGAAATTAAAAAAAGTATTGCCCGATAATGTTATGATAATTGACCCGGCACCTGCAGTTATTAAACAAACTATAAAGATTTTGGAACAAAACAATCTCCTCAATAACAGTAAAAGCCAGTTTTATGAATTTTATTCTTCTGGCAATTTTGAGGTTTTACAAGGGATTCTTAAAAATATTACTAATAAAGATTATATTGTTAAAAAAATTTAACTACTGATACCATTTTGCATACATGATATAATTGTTTGCAATTCTTTCAATCATTTCTTTGGTCTGTCCCGGCTCAATTGATTTTATTTTTTTTGCTGGAATTCCTCCATAAATACTTCCTGCTTCTACTATTGTGTTTTCTAAAATAAGAGCCCCTGCTGCTATTATAGTATTCTCTCCAATTTCAGAATTATCCATTATAATTGCACCCATCCCTATTAGAACATTGTTATGTATTGTTGCTCCATGAACAATAACATTATGTCCAATTGAGACATTATCACCTATTTGAGTTGTAGTTTTATTAAAAGTACAATGTATTATTGCTCCATCCTGAACATTAACATTATTTCCAATCCGGATTGAATTAACATCACCTCTAACAATTGAATTGAACCAAAAACTGCAATTATTTCCAATAATTACATCACCAATAATAGTAGAGTTTTCTGCTAAATAACAATTGTTCCCAATTTTAGGTGTGAAACCTCTAACCGATTTTATTAAAGCCATAATTAAGTATCTGTATTTGTGTTTTTTACAATATTACTACAAGAATTAGATAATACGATAGAAAAGTGAGAAAAATCATGTATTTTAATTCAAAAATTAATCGAAAATTTACTTAATATTTAATTAACATTGTTTAATTTTGTCGCAGAAATCATTCAATTGATTTATTATAGAAACATTACTGAATAAAGAATAAAACATCTAGAAATGCATATGAAATAGGAAACTATTCCATATGCATTTATAATTTTAAATGTCAGTTAATTTAATCTACTAAATTAAAAATTATTATGGGTAAAAAAGCAGATACCATCGAGCGCGAAGAGGTCGTTGTCCGGTTTTCCGGAGACTCTGGAGATGGTATGCAACTTACAGGAACTTTATTTTCAGATACATCAGCATTTATTGGAAACGATTTGTCTACTTTCCCAGATTATCCTTCAGAAATTCGGGCTCCTCAAGGAACAATTGGCGGAGTATCAGGTTTCCAGGTACATATTGGTCAAACTGCGATTAAAACACCAGGCGATTATGCTGATATTTTAATTGCCATGAACCCAGCAGCTTTAAAATCAAATGCTAAATGGGTTAAAGAAGGAGGAACTATCATTATAGATGAAGATAGCTTTGATGAAAGAGGCCTTCAAAAAGCAGGATATAAAACTGAAGATCCAATTCAAGAAGATAAGTTAGATATTTTTAATATAATTAAAGCTCCTATTAGTTCTCTAACTAAAGAAGCTTTGAAAGATATGGGATTGGATCCAAAAAGTATTCTTAGAAGCAAGAATATGTTTGCTTTGGGAATGGTTTACTGGATATTCGATCGTCCGTTAAGTTATACTGAAAGTTTCTTCCAAAAGAAATTTAAAAATAAACCACTGGTAGTTGAGGCTAATATAACTGTATTACGTGCAGGATATAACTATGCTGAGACTATGGAGCATTTGGCTCCATCGTATAAAGTAAGCCCTGCAAAAATAGAAAAGGGAACTTACAGAAATATAAGTGGTAATATAGCAACGGCCTGGGGTTTAATGGCTGCTGCCGAAAAAGCAGGATTAGAATTATTTTGTGGATCATATCCCATAACCCCTGCTACTGAAATTTTACAGGAATTATCAGCAAGAAAAGACCTGGGGGTAAAAACATTTCAAGCCGAAGATGAAATAGCTGGTATATGCACATCAATAGGTGCAAGTTTTGCCGGTGATTTGGCAGTTACTTCAACATCCGGACCTGGATTAGCATTAAAAGGAGAGGCTATTGGTTTGGCAGTGATGACTGAATTACCTTTAGTTATAGTTAACGTTCAGCGAGGTGGACCATCTACAGGATTACCTACAAAACCTGAACAATCAGATTTAATGCAGGCATTATATGGAAGAAATGGAGAAAGCCCTGTAGTTGTTATGGCTGCAAGTACTCCTTCAGATTGTTTTCATTATGCATTTGAAGCCGCAAAAATTGCATTGGAGCATATGACTCCTGTAATTCTTCTTACTGATGGATTTATTGCTAATGGATCTGAACCATGGAGAATACCAAAAATGTCTGAATATCCAGATATTAAAGCTCCAATTATTAAGGAAGAAAAGAAAGACTGGCAACCTTATGCACGCGATGCTGAAAAACTTGCCAGAACCTGGGCCATACCCGGAACAATTGGCATGGAACATCGAATTGGGGGGCTTGAAAAAGACGAACTAAAAGGTTCAGTATCTCATGACCCAATGAATCATCAACGAATGACTGAGATTCGTGAAGAAAAAGTGCAGCGTGTAAGTAATTTTATTCCAAAACTAAAAGTGGAAGGTGAAGAAACCGGAAAGTTATTAGTTGTTGGTTGGGGAGGAACTTATGGACATCTCGCTACTGCAGTTAATGAATTAAATGCAAAGGGTAAGAAAATAAGTTTAGCCCATTTTAACTACATAAAACCACTTCCTGGCAATGTGAAAGAAGTGTTTAGTAAATTTGATAAAATTGTTGTTTGTGAAATTAATCTGGGACAATTCGCAAATTATTTGAGAATGACACACCCTGACTTTAAATATTTACAATACAATAAAATTCAGGGATTACCATTTACTACGATTGAATTAAAAGAACATTTCGAAAAATTATTGGAGGAATAATCATGGCTGAAATACAAACATTATATACTGCTAAAGATTTTAAAAGCGATCAGGAAGTAAGATGGTGTCCCGGTTGTGGTGATCATGCTATTATGAATGCAATTCAAAGAGCTCTTCCGGAATTAACTCATAAAAAAGAGAATTTTGCATTTATTTCAGGAATCGGTTGCTCTTCTCGATTTCCATATTATATGAATACATATGGTTTTCATAGTATTCATGGTAGAGCTTCTGCTATTGCTTCCGGTGTAAAAGTTGCAAACCCTAAGCTAAGTGTTTGGCAAATTACTGGTGATGGCGATGCAATGGCAATTGGTGGAAATCATTTTATTCATGCTATACGAAGAAATATTGATATTAATATCATATTATTCAACAATGAAATTTATGGTTTAACTAAAGGACAATATTCTCCAACATCAAAATTTGGAGCTGTAACCAAAACATCTCCATATGGAACTGTTGAACATCCATTTCATCCCGGGGAGCTTGTAATTGGAGCACAAGGAAAATTCTTTGCGCGAACTATTGATACAAATCTGAAATTATCACAAGATATATTTGTTGAAGCATCCCGACACGATGGAACATCTGTTGTAGAAGTTCTTCAAAATTGTGTTATTTATAATGATAAAACACATGCAGCATTGTCTGATAAAGAACATAAGGAAGATCGTACTATTGTTTTAGAGCATGGAAAACCAATGATATTTGGTAAAAATAGAGATAAGGGACTTATTTTAGATGTTGAAAACTTAAAACTTAAAGTTGTTGAATTAGGTGATAAGTACTCCGAAAAGGATCTGTTAATTCACAATGCAGAAGAAAAAAATCCTGGAATTCACGCTATGTTGGCAAACATGTCATATCCTGAGCTTCCGGTAGCATTTGGAGTAATCAGAAAAGTGAAAGCTGAAACTTACGATAAAGCTGTTAAAAGACAAGTTGAAACGGTTAAAGCCAAATCATCTTTTAAATGTATGGATGATTTATTAAATAGTGGAACAACCTGGGAAGTATAAAAATTTCACGATTAAATTTTAAAAGAGATAAATCAATAGGTTTATCTCTTTTTTTATGACTGCATTCTTAAAATTGAAATATTACAAAAAGCTCATGCGTTTCTTATAGATTAATATATTTGTTTATTGTATTCGTATAACAGGATTTCTTTTAAAGAATAAATTCTTTTATCTGCTCTAAAAATCATCTATATTTATAGGTGATTATGAAAAAAAACATTCGTTTAACCTATTGAACATATAAGTTAAGCGATCTGTTTAAGAATTGAACTCTTTAATCCCAAAATTAATTTCAATGGCTGATCATACCAATTCAACAAATGATTTAAATAAGCTTTTAGCAGAGAACAAGGAAAGGTTAAAAGAGCTTGCTTGTATAAACGAAACTACAAAGATAATTAAAGAAGGCAAGTCAGTAGAAGAAACTCTTCAAAAGATTGCTCTAAGCTTGCCACGAGCATGGCAGTATCCGGAGTATACAGTAGCCAGAATTTTATTTGGAGGGAATGAATATCATAGTCCTGGATTTAGAGAAACTGAGTGGGAACAAAAACAAACCTTTCAAACAATCGATGGTGAAGAAGGAATCATCGAAGTTTATTACACAAAGGAATTTCCTCGCTTAGTTGAAGGACCTTTTTTAAAGGAAGAAAGAGATCTTATTCTTAATTTATCTAACCTTATTTTAGGTTTTATAAATAGCATTAAAGCAAAAGAAATTATATGGAAACAAGATAAAAAGAAAGAGCAAAAAAGAGTTGAAGGAGAAGCTTCGAAGGTTCTTAACAGCAGACAGCTACTTCAAAAGTTTTTAAACAAACATAATGCCGATAGGGATTTATTGCACGATTTAATGCCATTTAAAGTAAAAGAAATATTACTTATTGCGAATCTGTATGATGCATATAGCATTGAAAAAGAAGGAAGATTCTCTGATCACATTTTGGGAGAATATAATCAACTAAATTTAACTTCGTTGCCCAGGGTAACAGGAGTTTCAAACGAGGAAGAAGCCCTTGAATCTCTGGAAAACAAACACTTTGATTTAGTAATTTTAATGATGGGTGTGGATAAGAAAACACCACTTAAAATAGCCGGTACCATCAAAGAAAAATATGCATATATTCCTACTTTTCTTTTACTTAATAATAATAGTGATTTAGCAGTATTACGCGAAGAAAAAAGAGATTTGTCGGCCATTGATAAAATATTTATTTGGAATGGAGATTCAAAGGTGTTTTTTGCGATGGTTAAACTCATTGAGGATAAGGTAAATGTTGATAATGATACTAAACTTGGACTTACAAGAGTAATTTTACTTGTTGAGGATTCTCCTAAATATTATTCAAGATATTTACCAATGCTTTATAAAATCATTATGGAGCAGACTCAACGTTTAATTGAAGATGTAAATACCGATGATTTATATAAGGTATTAAAGATGAGGGCCCGGCCTAAAATTTTACTTGCCGATACTTACGAGGAAGCAATGGTTATTTTTAATAAATACAAAGATTATTTTTTATGTGTTATCTCAGATGTTTGCTTTCCCAAGAATAACGAATTATACGACATAGCTGGATTTGAATTCATCAAATATGTGAAAGAAAATGTTTTGAACCTGCCAACTGTATTGCAGTCATCTAATCCTGAAAATGCAAAAAAATCATATGAGATAAAATCAAATTTTATAAATAAAAACTCCGAGAGTTTATTACAGGATTTGAAAAGTTTTATTAATTACCATTTGGGTTTTGGCCATTTTGTATATCGCGATAACGAAGGAAGACAAATTGCTGTTGCAAAATCAATGGTCGAATTTGAATCGTATTTAAAAACAGTTCCCGAGGATTCTCTTATTTACCATGCGGTAAAAAACCAATTCTCATTATGGCTTATGGCAAGGGGTGAAATCCAGATTGCAAAAATTATTAATCCGTTAAAAATCACCGATTTTAATAGCCCAAATCAGTTAAGAGATTTCTTGATCAATATTTTGCGACTGTATAGAAACGAACAGGAAAAGGGTAAAATAGTGAATTTTAGCGAGTCAGCAGTTCTTGAAGAAAATAATATAGTGAGTCTGGCACCAGGAGCCCTCGGAGGAAAGGGTAGAGGATTGGCATTTATAAACACACTAATTTATAATTTTAAGTTTAAAGAACTTCTGCCATTAATAAATGTACGAACACCCAGAACAAGTATTATTGGTACAGAAGAATTTGATATTTTTATTGAGAGTAATCATTTGGTTGATAAAATTCATGACATATCCGATTATGATGAATTAAGAAAAATTTTTATTGCTGGTGAATTGTCATATTCTTTAAAGAAAAAACTAAAAGTATTTCTTAAGCTAATTACAAAACCTATTGCAGTCAGGTCCTCGAGTCTTTTTGAAGATAGTATAAACCAACCTTTTTCGGGAATATTTGAAACATATATCCTCCCGAATATTCATCATGATTTTGAAGAACGGCTGAATCAATTAATGAATGCTATAAAGTTAGTTTACGCGTCAATATATTCGAAAAATGCACGGACATATTTTAAAGCAATCGATTATAAGGTTGAAGAAGAAAAAATGGCAGTTGTTTTGCAAGAGGTAGTTGGAAATCAGTTCGATAAGTATTATTATCCTCATGTGAGTGGAACAGCTCAATCTCATAATTATTATCCGGTAGCACATATGCAGCCTGACGAAGGATTCGCGGTTGCAGCATTGGGCCTGGGTCAGTATGTAGTTGAAGGCGAAAAAGCATTCAGGTTTTCACCCTCTTACCCAAATCTTGAGATAATATCTACTAAAGATTTATACAAGGGATCACAGGTAAATTTTTATGCAGTTAATCTCGCAAATGAAAGCATTGATTTATTAGAAGGTGAAGATGCAGGTTTAATAAAACTGGATATTAGTGATGCAGAAAATCACGGTACATTAAAACATTTGGCTTCGGTTTATGATCCAGAGAATGACAGGGTTAGCCCCGGTTTAGATTCATATGGACCAAGGATAATCAATTTCGCAAATATTTTAAAATATGAATACATCCCATTGTCTAAAACAATAAATGTAATTCTTGATGTTGTGAAAGAAGCCTTAGGTTCACCTGTTGAAATTGAATTTGCTGTTGATTTAACTAAAGACAAAAACGGTTTGGCATCTTTCTTCCTTCTTCAAATAAAACCTTTAGTATGTAATGAAGATGATTATAATATTGATGTAAATAAAATTGATAATGAGCATTTAGTATTATACTCAGAAAAAACTATGGGTAACGGTAAATTGCAGCACATCAAGGATGTAATTTTTGTGATGCCCGAGAAATTCAACAATATTAAAACAATGGAGATGAAAGAAGAAATCGATGCTTTAAATCAAAAAATGCAGGAAGCAGGTAAGCAATATATATTAATTGGTCCGGGACGTTGGGGAACACGAGACAAATTTATTGGTATTCCGGTGGCATGGCCACAAATTTCAAATGCAAAAATTATTGTTGAAATGAGTTTAGACGATTTTCCTTTGGATGCATCATTAGGGTCACATTTTTTTCATAATGTTACATCAATGAATGTTGGATATTTCTCAGTTAACCACAAATCGCTTAAAGATAAAATCAATTGGAATATATTAAATTCTCAAAAGGTAATTCATGAGAAAAGTTACTTTAAGCATGTTGAATTTGAAAAACCTCTAACCATAACAATGGATGGAAGGAAAAGAATTTCAGCAATCACATGGACAAATGATACTAATTAATTGAACTTATATGAGTTTTTATACAAATCAGCAGGACAATCTTAAGATAGATTTTAATGATACTTCCTTTAATTTATTAATGCAAAGAAGAATTCATAAGGTTTTACTTGTATCTAGTAACTACGATTCTTTTATGTTGGAAGAGGATGGCAGGATTGATGAACAGATATTCAACGAATACGTAGCTTTAAATTTAAGATATCCACCCATTTTTGTAATGGCCAATTCATCTGAAGAAGCTTATGAGATTTTAAAAGATGAAAGCATTGATCTTGTAATTAGTATGCTTCGAATTGGCGATACGGATACGTTTTCATTTGCTAAGCAGGTAAAGGATAATTATCCGAAAACCCCCATTGTTGTGTTAACTCATTTCTCGCGTGAAATAACAGTCCGGCTGGAAAAAGAAGATTTGAGTGCCATCGATTATGTATTTTGTTGGTTAGGTAACACAGATATCTTGCTCGCAATAATAAAACTAATTGAGGATAGGATGAATGTTCAGTACGATGTCGAAGTGGTTGGTGTGCAGACTATTCTTTTAGTTGAGGATTCGATACGCTACATCTCAACATATTTGCCCAATATATACAAGATTATATTTAAACAATCGAAAGAATATATGCGCGAGGCGCTTAACGAGCATCAAAAAATGTTACGTATGCGTGGTCGACCAAAGATTTTATTAGCAACAAATTACGAGCAGGCTTTGGCGTTATATGAAAAATACAAATATAACATGCTTGGTATTATTTCAGATATAACATATCCTCGAAATGGAGTTAAAGATAAACTTGCAGGAATAAAACTGTGCAAAAAAGTTAAAGAAGATGATGAATTTATGCCATTATTATTGCAATCATCAGATATGGGAAATAAGAAATATGCTGATGAACTAAATGTAGGGTTTATTCATAAGTATTCAAAAACATTATCCATTGAGGTTAGGAATTATGTTATCAAGCAGTTTGCTTTTGGTGAATTTATATTCCGCGATCCAGAAACGATGAAAGAAATAGGAAGAGCTTCTGATCTTCAGTCGTTGCAACACATGATTTTAACTATCCCTGATAAATCTCTTGAGTATCATGCAGGAAGAAACGACTTGTCGAAATGGTTAAATGCCAGGGCTATTTTCCCCATTGCGCAGCTTTTTAAATATCTGTCATTGAGCGACTTTAGAGATCTTAAAGAAGTTCGGAATTATATTTACAAGGCAATCTCAAGTTACCGAATGAGCAAGGGGAGAGGTGTAATTGCCAAATTCGATAAAAATAGTTTTGATGAATATTTAATCTTCTCGAGAATTGGAGATGGTTCAATTGGAGGGAAGGCTAGGGGTTTAGCCTTTATCAATTCGATAATAAAAAAGAATCACATTTTTAATAAATTTCCTGGAATTATTATTACAATTCCAAGAACTGTTGTTTTAAGTACAGATATTTTCGATGAGTTTATGGAAGGAAATAGTTTGTATAAAATTGGAATGTCAGATAAAAGTGACGAAGAAATTGTTGAACATTTTATAAATGCAAAATTGCCGAGCCGTGTTTACCAGGATTTATATGCATTTATCTCTGTAATCACAAATCCTATAGCAATACGCTCATCTTCAAAATTAGAGGATTCACATTATCAGCCATTTGCGGGCATATATTCAACATATATGATACCTAAAACATCGAATGCAACCTTAATGATTAAAATGTTATCAGATGCTATAAAATGTGTTTATGCTTCTGTTTATTTTAAGGCAAGCAAAGCATATATGGCTGCAACTTCAAATGTTATCGACGAAGAAAAAATGGGGATCGTATTGCAGGAAGTTTGTGGAAAACAATACGGAAGCAGATTTTATCCAACAGTCTCAGGAGTAGCACGATCTATTAATTTTTACCCTATTGAGCCTGAAAAACCTGAAGATGGTATTGTAAACATTGCATATGGTTTAGGAAAGCAAATTGTTGATGGAGGAATATCTTTAAGGTTCTCGCCAAAACATCCAAAGAAAATATTGCAGTTATCATCACCTGATATGGCTCTAAAAGATACTCAGAAATACTTTTATGCGTTAGATATGTGTCCTACTAAGTTTTCTCCTTCTGCTGATGATGGGATTAATTTGGTGAAAAACGAAATACAGTCAGCTGAGAAAGATTCATCATTTCGTTTTGCAGCATCAACCTTTGATTACCAGAATAATATTTTACGAGATGGAACATTAAACGAAGGGAAAAGAGTAATCACATTTGCAAATGTATTAAAATATAATGCCTTTCCTTTAGCAGAGATCTTACAAACCTTGTTAGAGGTTGGACAAAAAGAAATGAATAATCCTATTGAAATTGAATTTGCTGTTGACCTAAATGTGCAGAAAGGAGAACCTGTTGTATTTAATTTTTTACAGATTCGCCCTATTGTTGATAACGATCAATCTGCAAACTTTGATATGGAAGATATTGCAAAAGAAGATACCATTATTTATTGCGAATCAGCATTAGGCAATGGCAGAATTGACGATGTTTATGATTTTATTTATATTAAACCTGATGCTTTTAACTCTCTGGAAAGCGTGAAGATAGCCATGGAAATTGGTACAATAAACGAAAAGTTTGTAAAAGAACAGAAAAACTATATTTTAGTTGGTCCAGGAAGATGGGGGTCCAGTGATCCAAGCTTAGGAATTCCTGTAAAATGGGCCCATATTTCGCAGGCACGTGTAATTGTTGAATCAGGGCTGGAGAATTTTAGAATTGATCCAAGTCAGGGAACCCATTTCTTTCAGAACCTTACATCTTTTCGTGTAGGTTATTTTACAATTAACCCATACATTAAAGATGGATATTATGATCTGGATTTTCTTTCTGATTTTAAACCTCATTTTGAGAATAAATATATTAGGCATATTCGGTTCGAAAATCCGATTCAGATTCAGATTGATGGAAAAAATAATAGGGGAGTAATTTTAAAACCTAAGCAGAAGACTTAATTCCATATTACGTGCTGTTTTAATGATTAAAATCATACAAAACTGTGTTGTATAATATCTTAGAATCACAAAATAATGCATACCTTTGCTTTGTTATTAAATTAACAGTGTTTTTCATTTAACATACTTTTTATAAAACGTAATATTATGAATGTAGACAAATTAATGCTTCAGCTTGAACAAAAACATCCAGGAGAAGTTGAATATCTTCAAGCTGTTAGAGAAGTTTTAGAATCTATTGAGGATATTTATAATCAAAATCCTCAATTTGAAGCTGCCGGTATTATTGAAAGAATCGTTGAACCAGACCGAATCTTAACTTTTAAGATACCTTGGGTTGATGATAGCGGAAAAGTTAATGTTAACTTAGGTTATCGTGTACAGTTTAATAATGCAATTGGTCCTTACAAAGGAGGTTTACGTTTCCACCCAAGTGTTAATTTAAGTGGATTAAAATTCTTAGGATTCGAACAAATATTTAAAAACTCTCTTACTACATTACCTATGGGTGGTGGTAAAGGTGGTTCTGATTTCAATCCAAAAGGAAAATCGGATGCCGAAGTAATGCGTTTTTGTCAGGCGTTTATGATGGAGTTATGGAGACTTATTGGCCCTGAAACTGATGTTCCAGCTGGTGATATCGGAGTTGGTGGTCGTGAGATCGGTTTCTTATATGGAATGTACCGAAAGCTGGCAAGAGAAAATACAGGTGTTTTAACCGGAAAAGGTGGTACCTGGGGTGGAAGTTTAGTTCGTCCTGAAGCTACAGGTTTTGGTAACGTGTATTTTGCAAAAGAAATGTTAGCAACTAAAGGTGAAACTTTCGAAGGTAAAACTGTTGCAATTTCCGGATTTGGTAATGTTGCCTGGGGAGCAGCTTTAAAAGCAACCGAGCTTGGTGCTAAAGTGGTTACTATGTCAGGTCCTGATGGTTATATTTATGATCCAGAAGGAATATCGGGAGAGAAAATTGATTATATGTTAGAACTTCGTGCTTCAAATAACGATATCGTAAAACCTTATTCTTACAAATTCGAAAGTGGTCAGTTTTACGAAGGTAAAAAACCATGGGAACAAAAAGTAGATATCGCTCTTCCATGTGCAATTCAGAACGAATTAAATAAAGAAGATGCAGAGATGCTTGTTAAAAATGGTTGTATTTGTGTATCTGAAGGTGCTAATATGCCTTGTACACCAGAAGCAATTGAAGTAATTCAATCAAACAAATTATTATATGGTCCAGGTAAAGCTGCAAACGCTGGTGGAGTTGCTACATCAGGATTAGAAATGTCGCAAAACTCAATGAAATTGAGTTGGAGCAGAGAAGAAGTTGACGAAAAATTACACTCAATCATGTGTAATATTCACGAAGCTTGCGTAAAATATGGAAAAGGTACCGACGGACATGTTGATTACGTGAAAGGTGCTAATATTGCAGGGTTCTTAAAAGTAGCCAATGCAATGCTAGATCAAGGAGTTATTTAATTAAAAATATATAACTAGTTTTTAGCCTACTACTGTTAGGCATATTTGTAATTTTTGTTAAAAGGGAGCCAAGCTCCCTTTTTTTATGTCTTATTGTCATATATTTATAAAATCAAAATTAAATATTAACATATTGACAGATGTTTATATATTGGTACGTAAATTGTATTTCATAAAAAAATTAAAAGACATGATTGACTTTATAAAAAAACATAAGTTTGGTTTTGTATTACTAATACCCGGAGTAATTGCAGGATTCTTATACTGGAAATATATAGGATGCATGAGTGGTACCTGTGCTATACAATCAAATTGGCATACGATGGTGTTATTCGGTGGATTAATTGGATATTTTGTTGGAGATAGTATAGACGATATACTTAAAAAACGTAAAAATAAGCTGGAAAAGGATGGCACACTTTAAAGATATTATTAATGACAATAAACCAGTTTTGGTTGATTTTTACGCAGACTGGTGTCAGCCTTGCAAGATGGTAACACCTATCTTACAAAATGTGAAAATGGAATTAGGAGATAAAGTAAAGATTATAAAAATCAATGTGGATAATAATCCTGAAATATCAGCAAAATATGGAATAAGAAGTATTCCTACTTTAATGTTATTTAAAAATGGACAGTTGAAATTTAATCAGGCGGGTGTATTACCCGCTGAGAAAATAAAGAGAATCATATTAGCAAATTCGTAAATAGTAAAAAAATGAGAAAAATAATTTTGGCAATGTTAGTTGTTTCGATAAGTTTTACTCAAGCATGTCAGGGCAACGAAAGATCATCTGAAAAAAAGGATGGAAAAGAACTCTCAAATAAAGCTGTTGAGGATAATGAAAAAGCAACGATTACCCTTAATAAAGAAGAGTTTAAAAAGAAAGTATTGAATTATGAGGTAAATAAGGAATGGAAATTTGAAGGTGATTTACCCTGTATCGTAGATTTTTATGCAGATTGGTGTGGACCATGTCGGATAGTTGCACCAATTTTGGAAGAGATTGCCCAGGAATACAAAGGTAAAATTAACGTTTACAAAGTAGATACCCAGAAAGATCCAGAGATAGCATCTTTATTTGGTGTACAAGGTATTCCTGCATTTTTGTATTGTCCAATGGAAGGCGGTCCCAGAATGAGTTCAGGAATTGGCAGAACAAATGAAGAAACCAAACAAATGTTCCGTAATGCCATAGAGGAAATATTGCTTAAATCTAAATAATCTTCAATGATAGAATTAATAAACCGCTTCATGTTGCATGAGGCGGTTTTTTTATTAAAATCTGTTTAAGATTTCTCTCATTTCATTTTATTAAAAAATACAGTAAAATATGATATGGTGTATTGATTCTTATAAACAATTGAGTTGACATATTTAGTTATGGATTGTTTTAAAGATCATAACAATACTCTGGAAAATGGATAGAAATTGAAATTTGATAATTTTTATGTATTTTGGCTAATATTTTATAAAATAGGAAATGAATTTTAATTCAATTCGTACTTCTTTAAAATTAATTCTTTTAATATTTTATTGCTTTATTGCTTCTTCAAGTACATACGCTCAGTCCAATTTAAGTTCGAATAGCAATATAAATAGCCAAAAGAATTATGTGAAATGGCTTGCACAAATACCTTCGGTTGACAATCAACAAGAACATCAGAAATTCAAAGACAAATTTTTCAATTTTATTTTAGGCAAAAAGACATCTGGTTTAAGCAAACCTGTGGCTGTTTATGCTCATGGATGCGATTCGGTAATTATTTTAGATCAGGGGTGTCAGACCATCCTGGATCTTAATATGAAAATTGGAGAATTGTCTCCTCGTTACGATAATAAGAAATATCGATTCCCATCTTTAATAGGAATTTGTGCTACAACAAATAGTAGTTTTTTAATTACCGATTCGAAATTAAATAAGATTTTCATCATTAATCATAAAGACAAAGTCCTGAAGGAATTCAATGATTCATTTGTTTTTCAACAACCTACAGGTATAGCTTATTCTTCAAAAAGTAAAACAGTTTGGGTAATTGAAACTGCAGCACATAAGATTTCTGTTTTTGATGAGAAAGGGGATTTTATATATTCTATAGGGAAAAGAGGGACTGCACATGGAGAATTTAATTTTCCAACATTTATTTGGATTGATTCACTAGATCAAGCATATGTTGTTGATGCCATGAATTACAGGATACAATTATTTGACAGTAAAGGGCAATTTATTAAAGCATTTGGCAAAGCCGGTGATGCAACAGGATATTTTGCCAGACCAAAAGGTATTGCGACTGATTCATTTGGAAATATTTATGTTGTTGACGCCTTGTTTAATGCTGTCCAAATATTTGATAAATCAGGGAATTTCTTATATCAATTTGGTTCTCAAGGACAGGATAAGGAACAATTTTGGATGCCTTCAGGAATATTTATTGATAAAAATAATTATATTTACGTAGCTGATAGTTATAATTCTCGCATTCAAATATTTCAGTTAGTTAAAGAAGATTAAAATGCAGAAAAAAATTATTCAAATATTCTTATTTCTTTGGTTTCCATATCTTGTAAATTCACAATCAATTGTAAATACAGTTCATAATTTATCAGCAGGAAGCACAGGTAGTATTAAAGCAACTACAGAAACCGAAATATGCATATTTTGTCATACACCGCATGGCAGTGCTCCGGTTGGACCTTTATGGAACCGAGACGATCCGGGATTAACATATACACTATATAATAGCTCAACGATTGATGCTTTGCCAGGTCAACCTGATGGTTCTTCTATATTATGTCTTTCATGCCATGACGGAACAATTGCATTAGGGAATATTTATTCCGAAATAGCAGATATTAGTATGTTATCAGGAGTAACAACAATGCCAGTTGGAAAAAGTAATCTGTCGCAATTACTTAACGATGACCATCCAATTTCATTTGTTTATAACTCTTCGTTAGTATTAACTGATGGGAAGCTTAAGGATCCGGCCAGTATAACCTTGCCAGTTGAACTTGAGAATGAAAAAGTTCAATGTACTTCGTGTCACGACCCTCATAATAACACATATTCTAAATTTTTGGTAACTTCATCGCAGTATTCAGCTTTGTGTTTAAGTTGTCACGAAAGACCAAATTGGATAAATTCCAGTCATAAAAACTCGGATGCTACATGGACCACTACCAATCCATGGACACATACAGATTATACAACTGTATCTGAAAATGCTTGCGAAAATTGCCATAGACCTCATAGTGCAGGTAGTTCTGAATTAATTATGAAGTACCCTGTAGGAGAAGACAATTGCCTTGATTGCCATAATGGCAATGTTGCTTTAAGTACAAAAAATATTGAAACACATTTAAGTAAATATTCAGCCCATAATGTTTCTGATATTGCTTATGAAGGAATCCATGATGCCAATGAGGCCGCTTTGGTTTCGGTTCAGCATGTGGAATGTGCCGATTGTCATAATCCACACGCTGCAAGGCAAAACACCCAAATTGCACCAAATGTTAAGGGAGCTAACGAAGGAGTGAAAGGGATAGATCAGAGTGGAAACCCGGTTGATCCCATAAGTTATGAATACGAGTTATGTTACCGTTGCCATGCCGACAGCCCTAATAAACCTGCTAGTGCTACATCCAGAAGTATTGTGCAAAACAATGTGCGTTTGGAATTTGATATTAATAATCCGTCACACCACGCTGTTACAGGGGTAGGTGAAAATAACAGTGTGCCAAGTCTTATTTCTCCATTAACAGTTTCAAGTATTATTTATTGTACCGATTGTCATGCCAGTGATGGATCGGGTCCATTACCTGATGATCCTCCACTTGGTCCTCATGGTTCAATTTATCCAACTATTTTAAAATATAACTACGAAACAACTGATGGTACTCCATATCTTGCCACTAATTTTGAATTGTGCTATACTTGTCATAGTGAGGCATCAATTTTAAGTGATAATACCTTTGGAGAACATTATGTACATATTGTAGTCGAAGCGACTTCATGTAATGTCTGTCACGATCCTCATGGTATTAGCATTAGCCAGGGGAATACTACTAATAATACACATTTAATTAATTTTGATATAAGTGCTGTTTCTTTGGCCGCGGGACAGCGCATCTTTGTTGATGAAGGAATTAATACGGGTTATTGTTTATTAAGGTGTCATACCAGAGGCCATAGCGAGGCGATGTCGAGATATTAATAATAAATAGCAGTACTCTGAATAGGCTGTTAATTAAAAATATGAATTCTTTTACTTAACCTGAAGTAGCAATAAAGATGGATGTTTTAAATATAAACATAAACATACAGAAAGTGAAAAGCTGGTATAATATTGATAATTATTTGTAAATATGTAATTTATGACATAAATTGTGTTCATGAATTAAATAATTTATTTGAACAAAACGATTTAGTTTTATAACCTAATAATATCTGGGAGGAAATTATGAAGACTTTAAAAACAGTAATGATATCATTTATTATTTGTGTCTTTTCACAATCAGGTTTTGGTCAAATTTCAGGATCAGAACATGATTTTTCTGCTGAATTATGGAATACAAGTGGTGAAATGTGCATAGTATGTCATGCTCCACATAATGCCGATGTTTCAATTGCTGATGCACCTTTATGGAATCATCAGATCACTACGCAGGTATTTACCTTATATACATCTTCAACCTTTGATGGTGTAGCGGGACAACCGGATGCAAGCTCTAAGCTTTGCCTTAGTTGTCATGATGGTGTAACTGCTGTTGATAACTTTGGTGGAGAAACAGCTGGCACAGAATTTATTACAGGAGCAAGAAATATTGATGTAGATTTAAGCGATGATCACCCTGTTTCATTTACGTACAATACTGCACTGGCAACAGCAGATGGTGGCTTAAAAGATCCGGCAACGGATCCTTCAGGATTAGGTGGAACCATTAATGCTGATATGTTAATTGGAGGTAAAATGCAATGTGCATCTTGTCATGATGTTCATAACACGGCCGGTGAAGCACATCTGTTAAGATTAAGTAATGCAAGTAGTGCACTTTGTTTAACCTGTCACATTAAGTAATCATTTTAAGTAAAAATAAATATTAACAGAAAGAGCTTTTTCATCGCTCTTTTTGTTTTTTACGATTTATTAGAATATAAAAAATGACAACCAGAAATTGTATTTATATATCTTTTGTTGGAGTATTATTCCTTGCTTTTTCATCCTGTTCAATTTTTAAAACAAAACAAATAGCTAATAACGAATTGGTTATTTTTCCCTCACCTCCAGATACAGCACGAGTGCAATTCCTTACAAGTATTAGTACTTCAAAGGATATAGAGAAAAAACAGTCATCATTTTCAGCTTTTGTTTTGGGTGAAAACGAAGCTAAAACAATTTATAAACCTTATGGGATTGATGTTCATGGGGGAAAGATATACATCTGTGATTCTCCAATTAAAGGACTTGAGATTATTGATCTAGAAAAAGAAACGTTCGAATACTTTATTCCAAAAGGGAAAGGTGAATTAGCGCTGCCGGTTAATTGTTCCGTAGATGAAAACGGATATATCTATATTGCTGATGTGCAAAGACGGCAGATTGTAGTTTTTGATCATGAAGGGATTTTTATTGAGAGCTATGGAGAGAAGGAGAATTTTAAACCTACAGACGTTTTTGTTACTAAGGATAAAATATGGGTAGTAAATAGTGAAAATCACAGAGTATCAGTTTATAATAAAGATAACTATAATTTACTTTATTACTTTCCAAAATCTGAAACAGGAGATGACGGTTTTTTGTATTCACCCACAAATATTTCTATAAGTGATGAAAAAGTTTATGTTAGCGACTTTGGAGATTTTAAAATAAAAGTATATACACACGATGGCAATTTTATTAATTCTATTGGCAGCTATGGTAAAAGACCGGGTCAATTCGTCCGACCTAAAGGCGTTGCTGTTGATAAAAACTCAAATTTATATGTTGTGGATGCCGGATTCGAAAACACACAGATTTTTAACAAAGACGGAAATTTATTGATGTTTTTTGGAGGTAGCTACACAGGATCAGGATACATGTGGTTACCAGCAAAAGTTCTTATTGATTATGATCATTTGAGGTATTTTGAAAAGTATGTGGATAAAAGCTATCATCTGAAGTATTTGATTTTTGTAACAAATCAATATGGCCCTGATAAAATTAATATTTACGGGTCAGTTGAACCAAAATAATATTCAATTGCATATGCAAATAATACGACAACGACTAATAAACTTATGTTTTTTGATTGTTGTAATTTGGATAAGTGGATGCTCAACAAATGAGAAACATAAAGTTTTATCATTTATTTTTGATGGTGTTCCTGACCCAAATGAAATTGAAGTTGTTATTGCAGATGACCACCAAAAGGCTATTGATAGTTTAGCAAATCAGGAAATTACAGAAAAAACCTCAAAGCCTTTACTCTTTATTCACAAACCATATCAGGAGCGAAAATGCAATGATTGTCACGACCAAAACAACATTGGTCGATTACAAGACAAGATGCCTGAGCTATGTTATAATTGCCACGAAGATTTAGAAAACAAGTATGATGTTTTGCATGGACCGGTCGGTGGGGGATATTGTAACACTTGCCATAATGCACATAATTCAAAATATGAAAATCTGCTTACAAGTCCGGGAAAAGAGTTATGCAATGAGTGTCATGCAAAGGAGGATGTTTTTAAAAACAAGATCCACGATGGCTTTATTGATCATGATTGCATGGAGTGTCATAATCCGCACGGAGGAAATGATAGGTTCGTATTGCAAGCTGGAAGTTGCTTCAAATGTCACGATAACTCATTTATACTATATAAATATACACATGGTCCTGTAGCTGGAGGATATTGTAACGCTTGTCATGGTTCGCACACTATGGGTGTAGAAAATTTACTCATACGACCAGGACAACAATTATGTACCTATTGCCACGAAAAAGAAGAAGTATTTAAGAATGATGTTCATGCTGACATTGGTGACAGTAATTGCACCGAATGTCATAATGCTCACGGAGGAATAACAAAAATATTTTAATATTAACAGAAGATTTTTAGATTGAAATCATTTAAGTACATATTAGTTATTTTATTCTTTAACCTGATATTATCCCACGAAAGCATTTCGCAGATAAATTCAAATTCATACAAATTTGTGGGACTAACATCTTTGTCGGGAGAAGTAAATTTAAAAGCTCAATATAGAAAACAAGAAAATATATTTGATAATAATTTAAATGAATCTTTGCAAAGTACAATCTTCTCCGGAGGAGTGCTTTTAAATGCACGCAGCTATGTTTGGCATCCTGATTTTTTAATACTTGATGTAAATGCAAATTATAATCCCGAATCAAATCAGGAGAATTACCTTGTAATACCAGATCGATCTGAGGCCAGAACCATAAAAAGCTTAAACTTAACGGCCACACTATTTAATCAAAAACCGATCAGCCTGAGTGGGTTTGCAAATTTTAACCAGAGCTATATTAATAATGAAGATTTAACAAACCTCAGGTCGAATGATCAAAAAGCAGGAGGGTCGTTTTCATTCAAGAATAAATATCTTCCTGTTTCATTTAATTACATGAAAGGGAAATGGGATCAAAAAGAAATCATATCAGGACGAAGTTTCAGAAACGAACGAGCTACAGTTCAAGGTCGATTAACAAAATCTTTTACATCAAAGGATAATCATAAATTAAATTATAATTACAACGAATATTTCAGACAGGATAATAACCAGCCATACATTACAAATAGCATGAATGAAATTTCTCTTTATGATAATTTTTATTTTGATTCAGACAGGAAATATTATTTTAGTTCGGCAATATCGAACTTTAACCAAAAAGGGAATGATGTGTACGACAGATTGCAGGCTCGGGAAACCCTAACTTTAAAATTACCTGAGAATTTTGTTTTTAACACGAACTATCTTCTTTATAATGTCCAGCGAGAATATCAATCATTAAATCAGAATAACTTCAAATTCAGATTAAGCCATCAGTTATACTTAAGTTTGAGAACCAATGTATTTGTAGAGTACAACAATGTAAGTCATTCTGCTTACACTGAAATTAGCGACAGGGAGGGTATTAATATAAATTACACAAAGAAAATACCTAAAGGGCAATTATCAGTATCGTATAATTATACCAGGTTTAATCAACGAATGGATAGTGATCCTGTGGTTTTGCAAGTTTTTAAGGAGGAACATGCTTTGGTCGATGCAGAAATAATTCTGCTTGACAAAGAGTATATTGATATTGAAACAATAATTGTGGCAGATGAAACAGGCACCATTATTTATCAGGAAAACTTTGATTACATTTTAGTTGAGAGAGAAAGTTTTATCGAGATCCAAAGAATTCCTGGCGGACAAATAGCCGATGCCCAGACAGTCTATGTTGACTATATCACTACTCATCAGGAATCGTTTAAATATGTTTCTAACAATAATTCTTTGGGAGTAAATATTTCATTTTTCAAAAGACTCTTTGAAGTTTATTATCGAACTTCAAAACAGGATTATAACAGTATTGAGAAATCTGATTACCTGACATTGAATTACTATACCCGAAACATATATGGTATCCGTTTTTTGTATAAGTTCGTTGCAGGAGGTGTTGAATATGATCATTACAACAGTGACCTGATACCCTATAAATTAATGAGATATTACCTTAGGTTTCAAGGAAATATTACGAATAAAATCAGGTATTCGCTAAATTTCAATTTACGTGACTATAAGATGATTAATGAGCAAACAAATCAACTATTTGCTGATGTTTCGGGCAGAATATCATATAAAATCGGAAGCAGATCAAAACTTAACCTGGAGTCTAATTACAGAAAACAACAAGGACGTCAGATAGATCTTGATTTGCTAACATTACGAAGTGAATATTCAACTGCTGTGCGACAATTGTATTTTACGGTTGGAGTGGAGATGTACCGACGTAATTACCTGAACGAAGAGATAAATCTAACTGGAGGCTATGTAAAAATTGCAAGAAGATTTTAAATAGATTTCTTCTGGCTTATCAATAGATATTTGATTAATTAAAAATATTAGCAGATGAAAAGTTTTATATTCTTTACAACAATTTCGGTAGTTATCTTGCATCTTAATACAAATATTGATGATGCTTCTATAGATAATAAGTATGTAAATAATGAAACTTCTGAAAGGATAGCTGGGGATAAAAAGTGCATTGATTGTCATTCAGATATAATTGAGAAAAAGGTAGTGCATTTTCCTGCTTCAGAATCTTGCGAAGACTGTCATTTGAAAAACGAGGAACCACACCCCGGCAGTGGTGTAAAAGGATTTAGTTTAGCAGAAGAAGGTGCCCAATTGTGTTACATGTGTCATGATAATTTTAACACTCAAAAGAAAATACATTATCCGGTTGAGGATGGAAATTGTGTGCAATGTCACTCTCCTCACAGTTCAGATAATTTATTCTTATTAATTGAGACTCCAAGCTCAGGTACTTGTTTTACCTGTCATGATAAAGAAGAAGTTGAAAATAAGAAGGTGCATAATCCATACGAGCAAGGAGATTGTGCCGTATGTCACGATCCGCATCAATCAAATTTTAATGCATTCTTAAAGAAAGAAACTTTTGAGTTATGTGTAAGTTGTCATGACAATGTTCAGGACGAAATGAAAAAGGAGAATGTACATGCTCCGGCTGATGATTGTCTTAATTGTCATCAGGCACATGTTTCGGAAGAAAAATATCTCTTAGAGCAAAAAATAGCCGATAATTGTTATTCATGTCATGATCAGGTAAATGCAAAAAAATACGCACACCTTCCGGTTCAAGAAGGTGAATGCAATGTATGCCATTCTCCACACGGTTCTCCTTTTGAGCAATTTTTACTTTCGAAAGAAGCTGACTTGTGTTTATCATGCCATCAGGAAACAATTTGGAAAACATATAAGAAAAAAGAGCAGGCCCAAAATAATCTCAGTATACATGCTGCAATCGAAATGGGAGCTTGTTCCTCTTGTCATAACCCACATTCATCAGATTATCATTCATTACTAACTAAGAATTTCCCTGTTGGTTTATATTCTACAGCAGAAAAAGAAAACTTTGAGGTATGTTTTGATTGCCACGATAGTAATATGTTAACTGAAGATGTTAAGGAATCAACCAGTTTTAGAAATGGGGACCAGAATCTTCATTACCTGCATATTAATGGTGAAAAAGGAAGGAATTGCAACACATGTCACGATATGCACAGCTCAACAAACGAACATCTTATTTTAAATAAGGTCATGTTCGGAAAGTGGGAGATGCAAATGAAATATAAACCTTCAGAGAATGGCGGTTCTTGCGCCCCTGGCTGTCACGGAGAAACAATTTATGTTAGGTAACTGTATTTTGAATTCGATTTGATAGCTATGAAATTGGCGGATATGAAGTTAATGATCAACCCGGAAGATCACTTTAAATTCCTACTCATTTATTGTTTTTTAGGCAATGAGAATAAAAATTCGATTCCTCCTTCGGCTCTGTTTTTTACAGAAATTTCTCCTTTGTGAAGTAATATGGCATTTTTAACAATTGCCAGTCCTAATCCTGTACCACCCAACTTTCTTGATCTGTCAGATCCTATTCTGTAAAATCTTTCAAAAATACGGGATAAATGATCATCCGGAATACCAATGCCATTATCTGATAAGGAGAAATAATAAAAGCTTTCATCTTCGCGGTATATCTGAATTTTAATTTTACAGTCATTTCCTGCATAATTAATGGAGTTTTCCATTAAATTTCTAAAAACAGATAATACCAAAGAGCGGTTTGCGTAAATAAGAATATCATCATCTAACTGCAATTCAATTTTCATATTCTTTTCCGAAAGCATATTCTGATAATCATCCAAAACATCATCAATAATTTCATTCACATTCACATCAGAGAATGCAAAAAAGTCTCCGGTCTCTTCAATTTTGTTAAGTATTACAATGTCATTGATTAAATCTGTTAGTCTGTTTGCCTGCACATCTGCTCTTTCAATAAAGCGTCTTTGTTGTTCAGTGTCCATGTCAGGATCATTTATAATCGTTTCCAAATATCCCTTAATGGATGTGATAGGAGTTTTGAGCTCATGAGAAATATTGGAGGTCATTTGTTGTTTTATAAGCCTGTTTTTTTCAAGCTTAGTAATATTTGTTATAATAATCTCAAAGCTATGATCATTAAAAATGATACACTGAATTTTAAAATATTTCCCACTTTTATTAATAGAGATTTCCTTGCTGGGTAAGTTCTCAAAAAGATCAAGGGTCTTTTCTTTTGTTGATTTTGTAATAAAATCGGTAATTGGATCAAACTCAGGAATTGTAAAAAAGTCTTCTGCTGAAACTGAAAGTTTATTAGAGATGATATTTAAATACTGTATAAAATGATTATTGGTAAGAATCTTAATTTTCTCTTTTGAGAAGAAAGCAACACCTTCATTTAAAACATACAAATGGTTAAATAGTTTTCCCTTTTCAAGTGCAAGTGAATCTTTAGTCTTTATTAAATTATCGTATATCTGAATGATTTCATTACCGATTACACCTAATTCATCTTCAGGAAAACTTTGATTCGTGTCAAAATCCTCATCGCGGCGTACGGTAATTACAAAATCTTTTAACCGGGTAATTGATTCAGCAAGTTTTCGTGTAATAAAATCCAAAACAATCCAAATAAGCAGAAAAATAGCAATAATAAACATTAAAAAAACATATTCAGCCCGCAGATAGTTTTGTACTTCAATATTATACACTACAGCAGCTCGAATAAAATATTCTCCAAAATACCGGGAGTAATAATAGTATTTCTCACCTGTTGTGGCAGATTCCCTGATACTTGTGCCAAATTCTTTGTACAAGGATTCTTGTATTTCAGGCCGGTAAAAATGATTTTCCATTAAAGTGATATCATCAACAAAATTATCGTAAAGAACCGAGCCGTGCGAGTTAACAACTGTAATGCGAATATCGGGTTGAGGTAAAATTCTAGATAAAGAGTCAATTAAAATATAGTTGTTTTTTCCGGACAGATTGTTGTATGAAATAAAGTTCTGTATGGTTTGAGTAATATTTTTTAAGGTGTTATCGAGCTGATGAACCCTGTATTTTTTTTCTCTCGAGAACTGAAAAACAATTATGATTAAAGTAAAAACAAGAAATACCAAAAAGATATATACAAAAAGTCTTCTGCGAAAAGAGAATTTTTCAAACATCTTTTTAGAGATTAATTTTAGCGATTAAGTTTCTAATTTTCAGCAAACGTAGCTAAAATTAAGGAATAATTATGCTGAATATTCGTGGCAAGCAAAAACTTAACAATTATTTAACGTTGAGGGTGAGATTTTAAAAGAGATACTACCATGCACCAATAATCATCCCCATAACTCCTAGTAGTACAATCTGATATCCTGCATCAATGGCCCAAAGTTTAAATGGTTTCCGCTGGTACAGCATATTTACACCATATGAAGTGCTAACAAAAAACAGCGCAACAAATAAACCATTCGACAAACCACCTAACCAGGTTGATTCACTATTAGTATGCCCTTGTGAAAAGAGAGCAAGCCCTAATGCCATTATAAACATTAAAACGAAACTTGTCCCAAAAATTAGAAACATGTTTGCTCCTTTAAGGTCATCTTCAGAAAGACCGAGTGCATTTTGCCAGCTTTTACCAAACAGTATTGGACTATACCACAGCGAACCAATGACGAACGATGCCAGGGCTGAAACAAAAACAGCTAAATAATTAATGTTAGAAAAATCCATAAGATATGTTTTAAATTATGTTTTTATTTAAACCATTTGATCTTGATTAATGTTCAATTTATATGTATTTTAACAACTCGAAATTTTATAAATTTCAAGATTAATTTCCGATTTCTGAATTAGGGAAAATTGAAGTCTTTTAATCTTTAGATAAGGAGATAATAGAATATTTTATGTTACATCAGTTAAAAGATAAATTGCATTTGTTAGATCCAATAAGTTTGGATGAATTAAGTGTTTGCAAACTTTTAAACCGGATTGATACAAAATATATTTGTAATGTAAAGTACCTGCCTGAGATTATAGAACGAGCCAGAAAAGATTTTAAGATTCAAACTTCAAAAGCCAATCGGATTTTTGGCTACGAATCGTTATATTTTGATACTCCGGGTCTGCAAACCTATTTTGATCATCATCAGGGGAAAAGAATCAGATATAAAGTTCGTTTCCGTAAATATATTGATACAGGAGATGCTTTTTTAGAAGTTAAAAAGAAAAAAAATTATACCAGAACAGATAAAAAAAGAAATCAATTTGAGTTTTCATCAACACTGGAACATCAACATGAGAAGTTCTTAAGGAATCATATTAAAGTTCCTAAGACTGGATTTGAGCCTACAATATGGACTCTTTTCGATAGAATAACCCTGGCAGGGAAGAATCAACTGGAACGAATTACAATAGATACAAATATCCGGTTTAAAGATAAAAATCATGAAATAAGTTTGCCTGGTTTGTCAATTATTGAAGTTAAGCGCGATAAGGCAGTTGGTATAAGTCCTTTCTCACAAATCTTACGCGATTTAAATATCAGACCCTATGGTTTTAGCAAATATATTATGGGTAATGTATTATTGAATCCAAATCTTAAACATAATCGTTTTCAAAAGAAAATAGTAACAGTTAACAAAATTTGCTATGGTACTTAATGTAATGTTAGAATCATTAGAATCGGCCAAAATATTTGGTCTTGATTTTTTTCATGCAGAAGACTTTGTACATCTGCTAAGTCGATTTGCCTATAATTTGTTTTGGGTATTTATTCCTTCATATTTTCTCTATTTCAAAAGGAGGGGAGATAAAGAGTATTTCTTTACCTTCATGATTGCAAGTATTATAGTATTCCAAATTTGTATGTTATTGGGAACTGTTAGTCTTCGGATAGGTTTTGCCCTTGGTCTTTTTGCCATTTTTGGAATATTAAGATATAGAACAAACCCAATTCCACCGCGCGAAATGACCTATTTGTTTATGGTAATTGGAATGTCGGTAAAAAACTCACTGGCCAACGAAAACATCAGTCTTGCTGAATTACTGGTAACTGATTTATTAACTGTATTGGTAGCATTTAGTATCGAGTTATATCTTGCTAATTTTAAATTAATACGCAAAAGTATTGTGTATGATCGAACGGACTTAATTAAGCCTGATAAATATGAAGAACTTTTAAAAGATTTATCGAATAGATTTGGAGTGACGGTAGAAAAAGCAGATATTGGATCTGTTGATTTAATCAAAGATCAGGTTAGGCTTATGATCTATTTTCAAAAAGTAAATGGTATAAGGTATTATGATTCTCCTAAAGATTAAAAATGTTTTGAAGATATAATGAAATTTAAGCTGTTCACATTTTTTTTTCTCTTATTATTCCAATTGGGTTATTCTCAGATTGACAATGCCCAGAATTTAAAAAATGATACAATTCTTTTTACTCCTGACTTTTTTGATCAGAACGAACCTTTAGAACTTACACTTGAGTTTAATGTTAAGAAGTTGATGATTGAGAAGGCCAAAGAAGAATATTTGCCAGCTAAGCTAATTTATTTTACAAACGATGCTGCAAGAATAGAAAAGGCAGTAAGAATAAAAGCAAGAGGGGAATCACGTCAACGACATTGTTACTTGCCACCTTTCTGGTTAAATATAAAAAAATCAAATATTAATGATGATAACCTGTTAGATAGTAAAAAAATTAAAATTGTTACTTTATGCCGTAATAATAGCGAATACAATAGATATCTATTAAAGGAATATCTAATTTATAAATTGTACAATATTATTACTGATAAGAGTTTTAGAGTTAGGATGTTGGAAATTAATTACATTGATACTGAACGAAAAAATAAAGAGAGTAGGAGTTGGGCCTTTATGATTGAACCCGAAGATATGCTTTCAAAACGACTTGATGCATTGCCTATTAATATTGATAATTTAAATTATAGGCATGTTGATCGCCAGGGTGCTGATATGATGTGTCTTTTTCAATATATGATTGGGAATACCGATTTTACTGTTAATGGCCGTCATAATGTTAAGCTTCTGAAATATAAGGATTATACAAAACCCCTTCTTCTTCCGGTACCTTATGATTTTGATTTTGCAGGATTGGTAAATGCTGATTATGCAAATCCCGCAGAAATTTTAGATTTGGAAAATGTCACTGAAAGATATTACCTGGGTATATGCAGAACAGATGAAGAATATCAGGAAGTTATTGATCTTTTTAAAAAGAAAAAAGAAGCAATTTATAATTTTATAGAATCGTTTAAATATCTGGATAATAGATCGAAAAGAGAAACCTTAAGATACTTAGATGAATTTTATAATGAACTGGATAAAGACGATTTTATTGAAAGAAAATTAAGAAAAACTTGTAGAAAGTTATAAATATTTAAAGCAAAATACTTAAAATTTTATTCTGCCACCAAGCAGGGTGCCTCTATAAAAAGTCCCATTTTCATAAATTAATACCTCACCATAGTCTCCTTCTTTTATATTCGAATCTATTCCAAAGACTTTTCCGTGATATAATAAAGTAATATTTGGTAAAGAAGTATGCCCGACTAATATGCGGGTTTTATCAAAATAATGTAAGATACTGTCTATTTCAGATTCTTTTAATCTGTTGTCAATAAAATAACCTCTAAACCAGATTGGTCCTTTATCATCCATCATAAAAGATAAGGTAGAATCTTTAAGTATACTGTCCCAGGATTTACCAACAATTTTATGAATAAAAATTGAATTCGCATCTTTCACTGTAAATCCTTTGTTTATGAATTCTGTTGAGATACCTGCATGCACAAAAAGCATATCATTAATGGTTATTACCACTGGTTTTTTTCTTAACCATTTTCCTAAAAATGAGTTTTCAGAGTATATTTGACTATAAGTTGTATTCATTCGTTGAGCAGACTCAATATATTTTTCGTTTATGTAACGAATATCATTATTTAAAACCATTAATTCATGATTTCCCAATATGAAGTGAACCATTCCTCCAGCTTGTTTTGCCTGCTGTTCAAGCTTGTAGATAAGCCAAAAAGTTTCAGTTACTCTGGGTCCCCGATCCATAATATCACCTAAAACAACAAGGTGTCCTTTCCCAAAAATCCAGTTAAAGTGTTTATCAATAATTCCGTGTTCTTTAAGTAGTTTTATAAAAACCTCATACTGTCCGTGCACATCGCTAATAGCAATCAGATTTTTTACTCCGCTAAAATTCTGTATATAATTGATACTATCAGCTTTATTTTGATCTATCCAGGCTTTTTTAAATTCAAATCCGAACTTTCGCTTTATGATATTAAAATTATCGCCCTTTATCGTTCTTTCCACTTCACGGTTTCGATAAATCCATTTTACTTTTACCTGATCATTCTCATAAAAAATATAAGGACCATCTGTAATGCTCTTTTTTCCAAAAAAACTGGATTCAAAAGTTTCCCCAGTTTCCGGATTATTAGATTCGAGTAGTTTGTCATTTGGATTAATAGAATAACATCCAAGAACAATTAATATACCTATTAAGAAAAGTATAGCTTTTTTAAATAAGACCTTCATCTATAAGTTGTTCAGTTTCCTTATATTAACACTGTGGAGCAATAATGGTTCAAAAATAATAGATTTTCATTAGATAGTAGCATTTTCATAAAAAGAATTGGATAATGCTTGGTAAGGAAGGAATTAGCTTATTATAAAAAGCTTGGTTTTAGCTTAAATTGCTTTGGTTTTTGGGATAATATATAAATAAATTATTGTATCTACTCAAGTAGTCTAAATGGTGTTATTTAATTAAATACCAATAGGATAAGCATTCCACGCTAATTTCGCAAAGATTATCACAAAAAGCGCAAAGTGCTTATGGTAAGTCCTTTGCGATTTTTGCGTATTTTTAACTTAGTATTCTTTGCGTGAACTTTTTAATCATAAAAACAAATAATCAATAGTATAAATTACCTGAGTAGTTACAAATTATTTATATTTTATTTTAAGAGTAAGAATTGTTATAGCGAAACTTAAAGTTATTCCATTTGCAAGAATGATAGGTAAGTCATTTTTAAACAAACCATACATGAACCATAGTATTGTACCAACAGTTATTAGAGTATACATTCCCAAGGATAAATCTTTGGTATGCTTTGTTCTAATTGTTTTAATGGCTTGGGGTAAAAATGCAATGGTTGTGCACGAAGCAGCTACAAGACCAAGAATGGTTATAAAGTTCATTTAAGTATAAAGTAATAACGAATAATTAAGAATTATTTTTTCAATTGAACACCTTCGTCACTTAATTCTACAATCTTTTCCTTATATAATTTTCCAACAGCTTTTTTAAATGATTTTTTGCTCAATCCAAGTTTTTCTTTTATTTCTTCGGCAGAACTTTTATCGGTTAAGTTTAAAAGACCATCATTTTCTTTAATGGCCGAGAGTATAATTTCAGTATACTTATCAATGCTGTTTTTATAACCTAAAGGCTCTAACAACAGATCAATTTTCCCGTCCTCCCTAACTAATTTTACATAGCCTTTTATTCTGTCTCCGGGTTTAATGCTTTTATGAATATCCGATTTAAAGATTAAGCCTTTATACATGTTATCAACAATGGCATTCATTCCCAGCTCGGTCATTTCGTAGAGTAAAAGATCAACTTCATCTCCTGCTTTTACATCAATATCCTTGAAAAATACAAAATCTTTAATCTTGTTCGATCCGATTAATCGTTCAGTTTGCTCATCTTCCAGAAGAAAAACCAGATACCATTTTCCTTTTTCCATTCTTACCGTTTGCTCAGCAAAAGGAACCATTAAATCTTTGGGTAAACCCCAGTCCATAAATGCACCATAATCGTTTACTTCTTTTACCTGTAAATAGGCAAATTCCTCAAATTGAATGTATGGACTTAAAGTCGTTGCAACAATGCGATCTTCAGAGTCTTTGTAAACAAAAACTTCTATTTCATGGCCTATAGCCAGGTCGCCGCTCACATAAGCATTGGGTAAAAGCACTTCGTTACCTTCATTATCGGTAAGATAAAAGCCATTGTCTGTTGATCTGGCAGCTGTGAGTTTATTTATTCTTCCAATTTTCATAAGTAATGTAAAGGTATGTAATACTTTCGCTTTGAAATAATTCGAAGTAACTTTTTTATTCTAAAAGATACAAATCTTAAATTTACTCTAAGCTTGTTTTAAAATATTTTAAAAGGTACTTGTTCAGCTTTTATCATTTACTGTTTATCTGATTTTAATATATTTTCTGAGATTTGAAGCAAGGATATGATTTAGCTCTTTCTCATCTCCCCGTGTCGTTTCAACAAATAAAATTCCAAATACTAAATATTTTTTAAAATCCAACTTTCTTAAACTCATGGGCTTTTTAAAATCTTTCAATAAAAGATCGTAATCAAAAGATTCAATTTCATTTTCATGAATCCCTGAATTATTATCTAAAACAATGATGCTGTATTTTTTATCTTCTCTGTCTTTAGAAATCTGTTTCCAGTCAGGAGCTTTAGCGTTTAAAAAATATTCATAGGAGTTAATTTCATAAGCATACCACGATATATCTCCGGTAGTGCATAAACCTCCATATCGTAAAGAATTTACTTCAACAGGGAAAATGTTTCCTTCCCGATCAATTCTTATTTCAACGTGAGCAGGGAAATTTCGCAAGGCTGCTTTTTCTCCAATTGACTTTAAAAATTCTTGAATTTTGGACAGGTATTTATTGATCAATTCGGTCGATGTTGAATAAATTCTATCGCTCACATCATTTGCTGATGAAAATACGTGATGAAGAATATTAAGAACTACTGGATTCCCATCTTTATTGAAATAGCAGTCAATGGCATATTCTTCTCCCTCCACATATTCTTCAATAATGAAATCATTCATATCCATAACTTCTATTGGATATAAACCACTAAATTTTTTAATTTCTGTTTCAATTTTATCTATAGCCTGAGTCCAGTCTGAAGAGCTATCAACTTTAATTACAGCGATGCTAAAAAACCCAACAGCAGGTTTCAAAATTAATGGAAATTTAAGATCTGAAATATTTAAGTTTCTTAAATCCTGGTATCTGACTCCTTTGAAAAAGTATGTTGGAAACAAATCTTTTAGTAATTCCCTGAACTTGATCTTGTTTTTGAAAATCTGAATCTGGGCTGGTAGTTTTGATGTTGTTAAGTTGTTTTCAATCCAACTAATTGAGTTCTCAGAATTTGTATATAAGAGACTGTCAGGTGATTTTTCGAAAGTGTTTTTTGCTTCTTCTTCGCTTATCCAGTTAAGAGATTCATCTGAAATTAGACTTTTTGCCTCTATTGTAGCAATAACTTTAAAATTATTCTTTTTAATTGTTTGGATTAGAAAATCGGAAACATATGGTTTGTCTATTATGATCATAAAATTATTTTTGTGTGCAAATTTAAATTATTAAAGGGGAATTCGAAGTAAATAGAAATTTTTATGCCTTGCCTGCCAGTTTTATAATCCAAAGCTCAACTTTCTCTGAAGAACGCCAGCTTTGATTTCTATGCGTATTTTTAGATGCGGGACGAACTTCTTTCTGAATAAAATGTTCTTTCTGAAATTGAGTATTCCTTGCTAATTCCTCTTCAATAGGACTCACATTACAAAGATTTGTTAGTTGAGCAAGATTCGAAAATAAAATTACAAGTCTGCCATTTGGTTTTAGGTGTTTTTGAGCATTTTCAAAGAAACGAGGGAATAAATCTTTATCGTAATAAATGGCTTTATCAAGTCCTTCCGAATCATAAGAAGCAGGAAGCCAGGGAGGGTTAAAAACAATTAATTCAGATTTTTGTGTAATCTCAGAAAATAAATCGCCATAAAAAAGCTCTGTTTTCGATTGTAACTTGTTTCTCTCTATTTGTTCGTTTAAACCAATAATTGCATTCGGATTAAAATCTGTTCCATAAATTTTTTTGAAACCATGTTTAAGCATCTGAAAAGAGAGTATCCCGCTGCCAATTCCAATATCAATCGCAGAACTTTTTTCTCCCTGATATTTTTTTAACCATTCATCGAAAAGTTCAATGTGTTCAAAACGGGTTGGAAAATAAGTCCCAAACCAGGGATGAATTTTTCTTTTTAATACAGGGATATAAATTCCTTTTAGGTACCATTGCCACGAACTGTTCAGTCCTTGAATCTGAGGAAACGACAACAGAAACTCAGTTAACTCAGGGTATAATATTTTAAGCCAGCCAATTTCTGGAGCTTTTCGTACATTTAGTTTTGAGTTATTTATTTTCAGCAGTATTCGATTTGACAATTCACGAAATTTAGATCTGAATTCACGTTGACCCTGAAATGACTCATCAGAATATGAGCTTTTTAGCTTCTTTTTAAGCTCATTTAACAGAATAAGGCCACTGCTGTAATAATCAATAATTAATACATGGTATCCATCCAAAAGAGCATCAATAGCTACTTGAGGATCCATTCTTTTTTTGTAAGGAACTACATCAATATTCGAAATGATCGGCTCGGGCCGATCTGCTTTTATTCTATTTCCTGATATGGTCAATTTGCAATGGGATTTATGGTCTGTTTTTCAGTTTCGATAAAATTAGTGATTAATTTTCAGAAGATCACTTAAGATTAAACGGATTACGTCAAATTCTTGTGGGATAATAAAAATTAACTTTAAATCTTAGCTGCTCTGTATAAAAAGAAAGTTGTATTGTTCACACCTCTTAAGATTGCTCTAAAAGCCTCAGTTTAGTATCAAAAGGTTATCTCCAGAAAGGGTGAAACGTTAGTAGAGCTAGTATGAAGAAAACAGAATATTTAAATAATTAGAATAGAATATTGTAGTATTTTATTAAATGAATTATAATTTACATTTGTTAGGATTGAGAAATTGTATCTCTACATCTCATAAATGTCCTTTTGAATAACAATTAGTTTCTTTTTGTTCTTTTCTTGATAAAAGAACCAA
>DMBU01000074.1 GCA_003446015.1 Bacteroidales bacterium
GGTACAAAAACGGATATTCATAAAAATAATTAACATATTTTTTTAAATAATTATTAACCCAAATTTTAATGAAAAAATGACATAGTTAAGAATACAATAATGACGTAACTTCCTATAAAGATGATCATTACATGACAATCTATCATAAAAAACAGATATTTTAAATTTGGTATATCATTTGAAAATACTTAATCAGAAAATAAAATTAAATGTTTAACTAAATTATAGGAGGAACAAGTTATGATACCAATGTTAAGAAACACTAGATTTTTGCCTGGTTTTACTGATGATTTTTTTGGAAAAGATTTCTTAGGTGACTTTTTTGATTCTTCTGTAAACAAAACTATTCCAGAGGTGAATGTACTTGAAAATAAAGATGACTTTAAAATCGAGGTTGCAGCACCAGGATTAGAAAAAGCAGATTTCAAAATCGACCTAAATAACAAGGTATTAACTATTTCATCAGAAAAAGAAGCAAAAAATATTGATGAAAAAGAAAAATACATCAGAAGAGAATTCAGTTACAGTTCATTCCAAAGATCATTCAGTTTACCTGAAAGTGTTGAACAGGAAAAAATTAAGGCAAATCACAAAGATGGAATTCTTACCATTATGATTCCAAAACGTGATGAGGCAAAAGAAAAGCCAAAAAGAGAGATTAAAATATCTTAATGCTTAAAAGCGGGTAATAACAACCCGCTTTTTTTCTTGCGCTTTTAAAAGATTCCAAAGTCTTTTTCGATTTATTTTTTACATTTGTGTAGAATAAAAAATTCTATTCAAATATATATCATGAAAAAGGCGATAATTACAGGAATTACAGGTCAGGACGGATCATATTTAGCAGAACTTCTTTTATCGAAAGGCTATAAGGTTCATGGACTAAAAAGAAAAAGTTCTTCATTTAATACCAAACGCATTGATCATATCTATCAGGATCCGCACGAAACTCATCAGAATTTTAAACTTCATTATGGTGATCTGACCGATTCTTCAAACATCATTCGTATTATTCAGGAAGTACAACCCGACGAGATTTATAATCTGGGTGCCATGTCGCATGTAAAAGTAAGTTTCGATATGCCAGAATATGCAGCTAATGCTGATGGAATAGGGATTCTTAGAATTCTTGAGGCTGTTCGATTATTAGGATTAACCGAAAAAACCAAGATTTATCAAGCATCAACATCAGAGCTTTTTGGTTTGGTTCAGGAGATTCCTCAAAACGAGAAAACACCTTTTTATCCCCGTTCACCTTATGGTGTTGCCAAACTTTTTGCTTACTGGACCATTGTAAATTATCGCGAAGCTTACAATATGTTTGCCGCAAACGGAATTCTGTTTAATCATGAATCGCCACGAAGAGGTGGCACTTTTGTTACCCGAAAAATTACTCGTGCTGCCACACGAATAGTGTATGGTTTGCAAGATAAAATCTTTCTTGGAAACCTCGATGCTAAAAGAGATTGGGGACACGCCAAAGATTATGTTGAAGGCATGTGGAAAATGATGCAATTAGAAAAACCTGAAGATTTTGTTTTAGCAACAGGTAAAACACATTCAATAAGAGAATTTGCTGAACTAACATTTAAAAAATTAGGAGTTGAGCTTGAATTTAAAGGTAATGGAATTGAAGAAAAAGGAATAGTAAAATCGATCGATTCTAAAATCTTAAGTAATTTTAATTTAACTAATTCACCGCTTAAAGTTGGTGATACTGTTATACAAATAGATCCAAATTATTTCCGCCCTACAGAGGTTGATTTACTAATTGGTGATCCCGGCAAAGCGAAAAGAATATTAGGATGGGAACCAACCTATGATCTTAATGGTTTAATTGAAGAAATGGTTAACTGGGATATGGAGCGTGCAAGAATAGACAAATTAACACATGTGTAGCTTTATGATGCAAATAGAATCGAAAATATATATCGCCGGGCATAAAGGAATGGTTGGTTCTGCTATTTCTAGAAAGCTTAATGCAGAAGGGTTTCATAATATCATTTACCGATCATTTGAAGAATTGGATTTAACAAATCAAGAAGCCGTTCAAAAATTCTTTGAAATTGAAAAACCTGAATATGTTTTTTTAGCAGCAGCCAGGGTTGGCGGGATTCATGCCAATAATATTTACAGGGCCGAATTTTTATATCAGAATTTAATGATTGAGGCCAACATTATTAATGCTGCACATCTGAATGCTGTTAAAAAACTTTTATTTCTGGGTTCCTCGTGTATTTATCCCAAATTAGCGCAGCAACCGCTTAAAGAAGAATATTTACTTTCAGGATTTTTGGAACCTACTAATGAGCCTTATGCCATAGCAAAAATTGCAGGTATTAAATTATGCGAGACCTACCGGGATCAATATGGAGATAATTTTATTTCTGTAATGCCTACAAATCTTTATGGACCTAATGATAATTACGACCTGAAAAACTCGCATGTGCTTCCTGCGATGATCAGAAAATTCCATGAAGCTAAATCGAAAGGCGATTCATTCGTTGAAATTTGGGGAACAGGAAAACCTATGCGTGAGTTCCTGCATGTTGATGATTTAGCTGACGCTTGTTTTTACCTGATGCTTAATTACAATGAAAAAGAATTAGTAAATATAGGCACTGGTAAGGATATTACAATTAAGGAACTTGCCGAAACAGTAAGAGATATCATTGGTTTCGAAGGTGAACTTAAATTTAATACCGACATGCCCGACGGAACACCTCGCAAATTATTGGATGTTACAAAATTAAATACAGCAGGTTGGAAATACAGGATTGAATTAAAAGAAGGAATCAAAACTGCTTATCAGGATTTCTTAAACCGATATTGTTAAACACTTCATCTGATTATTATGTCTAAACATAACCCAAAAGCAAAATTGAAATCAAAAAAGAACGAAAATGAGCATGTAAAATCAGACTTTTTTGATAAGCTGGATAAGTTTTTTGATTCGAAAGGAAATGTATTCTTCTGGGTATCATTATTCTTCACCTTACTATTTTCTTTTTTACTTTTCAATTTCAGGGTAAGTGAAGCTGGTGATGATTCTGCCTATATATTCAGAGCTTTTAAATTTGTTAAAGAATTTCAATATCCTTCATTTCAAGGACCATTATATCCAATATTTTTAAGTGTTTTTATATGGATTTTTGGATTAAATATTACCATGTTAAAATCATTATCGTTGGTAGCAATTATTTTTCACTTATACTTTTTCTACAGAGCATTTAAAGGCCGGGTTTCGGGATTCTTGTTGATTTATGTAATGTTAATAGTTTCTTTTAATTCATTTGTTTTATATCATGCCAGCCAGACTTATTCTGAGGCATTCTTTTTATTTCTGCAAGCGTTATTTTTCTTTTACTTTTTTAATGCATTTGTTTCAAAATCAGAAAGTACTTCCTTAAAAGAAAACTGGGGTAGCTATTTAATTCTGGGAATGTTTCTGTTATTTTTAGGATTAACACGAAGTGTCGGATATGGTGGTTTTATTGCTGTAATTTTATTCTTTATTTTAACCATGCGATGGAAAAGCGCTGCGTTCACAACCGGGGCATTTGTGCTTGAATTCGGGTTATTTACTATAATCAAGAAATTTTTGTTTCAGTCAACAGCATCACAGTTTTCGGGTCAGTTAAATCGCTTAATGCAGGTAGATCCTTTTGATGCTGCTAAAGGAAATGAAACTTTTTCAGGATTTATTGATCGATTTTTTGGTAATTCAAATCTTTACCTATCGAAACACTTATATAAATTCATTGGATTTCGCCCGGAAATTCTCGATCCAAAAACCATCTTAACAGTAATAGCATACATCTTATTTGCAGTGGCAATTTATTTTGCTTTTAGAAAAAATAAGTATTTACTCTTTACAGGAATCTATCTCACAGTCTTAATTGGAATAACCTTTATAATTGTTCAAACCCGATGGGATCAGGATCGATTGATATTGGTGTATTTTCCTTTTGTCTTGCTATTTCTGTTTTCTGGTATTTATTATTTAGGAAAGATAAAATCCTTAAAATTTATTCAGGTAATCCTTCCTGTTCTTTTAATTATAATCTTTTTTACGAATCTAAATGTTACTAAGAAAAAGGTAAAAGCCAACGATGAATATTTAATGGAATCACTTGCAGGAAATAAATTCTATGGAATGACACCTGACTGGATTAATTACATAAGAATGAGTCAGTGGGCTGCTAAAAACACACCTGATTCCGTAATGATTGCTTGCCGAAAGCCAAGTATATCATTTGTTTATGCAAAACGAGAATTTTATGGGATATACAGAATTACTACTGAAGATCCGGACGAGTTATTGCAAAACCTAAAAAACAATAAAGTGAAGTATATAATTATGGGGAGTTTACGTAAATATCCAAATCAGAAAACGCAATATACCATAAATACTGTACAGCGCTATTTATATTTTATCCAACAAAAATATCCTGAAAAGATAAAGCATATACAAACCATTGGTGTTGATGAACCGGCATATTTATTTGAAATTATTTATTAAAAATGAGCAAAGGAACTGATTTTATTAAAACAAATATAAAAATCAGAAAAGGGATATTTATTTTCTTTAAAATTATTTTTAGTTTCAATTCTGCAGCTTATTATGTGCTATGGTTAAAATTCCTCCAGGTCTTATTTTCGCCTATTGATTTCTTTTTCGCCTTAATAGAAAAGACTAAAAAAAAATCAGAACAAGAAAACGAAATCCCAATTCTGTTTGTGGTTGGAATTCAACGTACAGGATCTACCCTTGTTTCTCAGTTTATTGAAAAGACCTTTCCCTTTTTCCCAATTGGAAATTTCAATACTATTTTTAAACGATCTAATTATTACGTGCATAAATGGATCAGGCGATTATATAAAAAACCAAATCCTACGTACAAAAATTTCTATGGAATAGCAAAAGGAATATTTTCCATTGGCGACAGTTATGAGCTTTGGGACAGATGGTTAGATAAAAATCATTACCTTATACCTTCCGAGATAAGGAATGAAAAGTCGAATCATTTAAAGAATTATTTTTCTACTCTTTATAAAGCTTACAATAAACCTATTCTAACTAAAAATAACAGGAACTCATTATTGATTCCGCTTTTCAAAGCAACATTTAAAAACTCTTTTTATGTTATTGTAAAACGCAATCCTGTTTCTGTTATCAAATCGACCTTGCAAGCCAGTAAAGATTTTTTTGGTAATGGTGATTTACTTTGGGGCCTTTATCCTACCCAGGAATTTGACTCAAATAACTATGAAAATCTTACTGAAGCTGCCACAGTTCAATTTCTCATGTTGAATAAAATTTTAAATGATCAGTTGAATGAATTAGAAGATGATTCATATCTTGTAATTGATTACAATGATTTTTGTAAGAATCCATCACAATTTCAAAAAAATCTGATTGAAAAATTGAATGCAAAAAAGAATTTTCATACTGATAATGTAATATTTAAAGAAGAATCATTTAAAACTTCAGAAAGATTGAATAACTCACAAATTGAAATTCAGATAAAAGAATATTTAAAAAAGTGGGAAAATAAAATTTGATTTAATAAGATTCCTAATAAAGAAAATTAAATATCTTTACGCTTCGTTTAATGAATCACTGTTTTGACAAAAGAAAACACCAAAAAAATACTGAATTTCATTTTCAAATTGCTAATTACAATTTTGGCAATTTATATTGTTGTTCGTAAGATTAATCTTAACGAGCTTTGGTTGAATATTAAAGAGGTAAATATATTCTTTTTAATAGTTGCATTAATAGTTTTAGGATTATCAAAAGTTATTGAAGCATATAGGTTAAATGTTTTTTTCAGAGCAAAGGATATTATTTTAGACGAAGTTCAAAACATCAAATTGTATTTACTTGGGATGTTCTATAATCTATTCTTGCCGGGAGGAATTGGAGGCGATGGGTATAAGGTATATTGGTTAAAGAAAAAACAGGGCGCAAAACTTAAATCAGTTATTTGGGCCTCAATCTTAAATAGGGTCAGCGGATTGTTTGGTTTAATTATACTAATCTTTATCTCTACAATATTTATTTCTTTTGATTTCAAATTCAATAACTATCTGGTAATACTTATCCCGATTGCTTATTTAGTATATTTTTTTGTATTAAAAGTATTCTTTAAATCATTTACATCTACTTTACCAAAAACAACTGTACAATCAATTATTATACAATTTTTGCAGGTTTTATCGGCCCACTTTATTTTACTTGGATTAGGGTTAAATTCAGAATTTCAGGATTATTGGTTTTTATTCTTAATCTCCGGAATTGTATTTGCGATTCCTGTTACTTTGGGAGGCTTTGGATCAAGAGAGTTGGTATTTGTATATGCATCGCAATTTCTTATTGTTGATGTAAATTTGGCCGTTGCGCTAGGACTTTTAACCTATGTTCTAAGAGCTGTTTTGTCATTTGCAGGAGTATATTACATTGCATTCCCCAACAAATTAAATGGTGTAAATTCAGCATCTTAGCCAGAATTTCTTATTTTTGTTTACTTTTTAAAATTGCAATAATATATTATGCTTGAAATCAGGTCGAACCGTTCAAAAGAATTTTACGAACACTTTGAAAAATTAGCCCCTATTTATTCAAAATATAGAAAAAGATACAACTACTTCTGGCATAATATCATTAAGTATTGTAATTATTATATTCAGGAAGAAAACACTGTAATTGAGATAGGATGCGGAAATGGAGATTCTTTATCCGAAATAAAAGCGAAACAAAAAACAGGAATAGATTTTAGTCCTGAAATGATTAATCAGGCAAAAAAGCTTCATCCGGATATTGAATTCCATAACATGTTGGCCGAACAAATTACACTCGATAAAAAGTATGATGTTGTACTTTTAACAGGAGTAATGGGATATTTCGATAATGTTTTAGATGTTCTAAATTCTGTTAAAAAGATTTGTCATCCGCGAACACGAATTATCATTTCTTATTACAATCATTTTTGGGAACCTATATTGAGATTCGGAGAACTTTTCAAATTCAAAAAGAAAAGTCCTACTAAAAACTGGCTTACCAAACATGATATAGCCAATTTACTATACATGGCCGATTTTGAAGCTTTTAGAACAACCCACAGTTTGCTGATACCCATTAATATTCCAATCATATCGTACTTGTTTAATAGATACATTGCCCGATTGCCTTTCTTTAATTCGATGTGTGTAAATAAGTATATTAACGCGCGACCTATTTTTCATCAAAAAGAGGAAAGAAAAGAATTCTCAACTACAGTTGTTATTCCTGCACGAAACGAAAGCGGAAATATCGAAGATGCTATTACCCGATTACCAAAGTTTGGCAAACATGTCGAAATCATTTTTGTAGAGGGAAATTCAACTGATGATACCTGGGAAACTATTCAGAAAATAAAGAAGAAATACGAAAGTACTCACGATATAAAAATTACCCAGCAAGAAGGAAAAGGAAAAGGTGATGCTGTACGAAAAGGATATTCAATTGCCACAGGCGATATTTTAATGATTTTGGATGCTGATTTAACAGTTCCTCCTGAAGATCTTCCTAAATTCTATGAAGCTATTGCATCTGGTAAAGGGGAATTTATAAATGGATCACGGTTGATATATCCAATGGAAAAAGAAGCCATGCGTTCTTTAAATACAGTTGGTAATAAGTTTTTTAGCTGGGTATTTAGCTGGTTGCTCGAACAGCCAATTAAAGACACTCTTTGTGGAACAAAAGTAATGTTCCGCGATGATTATATTCGATTACAAGCAAACCGTAAATTCTTCGGAGAATTCGATCCATTTGGCGATTACGATTTACTCTTCGGTGCATATAAACTAAACCTCAAAATAATCGATTTACCTATACGATACAGAGAAAGAACTTATGGCGACACCAATATATCGAGGTTCCGTCATGGTTTTTTACTACTTCGTATGTGTTGGTATGCTGCAGGTAAAATTAAATTCTGGTAATACTACAACATTCATTAGCCATTGATAATTATCAATACTAAAAGTCCTAATAATTAGGAACTTTTAATATTTTTTTTCTAAATTTACAATAGAGGACGGAAATGTCTTCTATTTTTTTAGCGTGTGATAATATCTATATAATTACATTCAATAAATATAAAAATAAAATGAATTTTCTTAGAGCACTATACTTTAACAAGCTGGTTAACAGGCTAAACAAGAATCTTAAAATTGGACAAAAATCTTATCTCGCGTTTTTTTTAGTGTCTGTAATGATTCTTTTATTTTCATTGTATACTCTTTATTCATATTCTGTATTAAAGAAAAGAGATGTTCTAATGCAGAATATTTACGCAATGAATCATGATAATTTATCACTTATCGTCTTGTTAGAGCAGCAATATTCATTTTTTGAAACTCGTTCTATAGAAAAAATCAAATCAAACAATGAAAAAATCTCCGAAATCATAAAAAGACTGAATAAAACTATTCATGAAGTTCAAAATGAAATATCAAGTTCTGAATTAAATCTTCAGAAATTAGAAAATTCAATAAATCAGATTAAGTCCCTGAGCATATTCGATCCTGCAATAATGAATCAGGTTTCCAGTCTCGATGAGAATCAGCTAAACAGCTTAGGTTTAAAATTGCGTGATGAAATTTTTGAATTACAGTTGGCTAATGAAAAGTTTAACCAGTATAGTTCCAGAATCAAAGCAGAAACTGATAAAATATATAGTCATAAAAACATTTTAATACTTATATTTTTAGGCTCAGGAATATTAGGATCCATTATTATTGCAAATTTTATAAGTTACCGAATTACCGATCCAATTGAAAAGTTAAAAGACAATATTAAAATCCTTGAACAAGGAGATTATAATTTAGATGACAAATTTGAAGTTTTAGATAATGATGAAATTGGAGATATAGCCAATGGAATTGAACGCATTGGACATACCATAAGAGAAACAGTTTTTTTTACAGATAAGATCGGTGAAAATGAATTCGACACTGAATTAAATTTAAATAAATCAGGAAAACTTGCATCAGCTTTACTTTTAATGCGCGATAAATTAAAGGCAATAACTGAACAAAATGAAATTCAAAAACAACAAGAAGAAAAACGTAATTGGGTAATTAAAGGTTTAGCCGATTTAGGAAATATTTTAAGATCTAATTTTAATGATATAGATACCATGTACTTTGATATTTTGAAAACGATTATCAATTACATTGGGGCTACTCAGGGAGGTTTATTTATTATTCACGAAAAAGATAACAAACAAATATTAGAATTAAGCGCTTGTTATGCTTATGATAGAAGAAAATATTTATCGAAAGAAATAGAAATTGGAGAAGGATTAGTTGGACAATGTGCGCTCGAAAAGCAAATAACTAATTTAACTGAAATTCCAGATAATTATCTTCAAATAGCTTCGGGATTGGGCGGATCGAATCCAAAGAATTTAATTTTGGTGCCTCTAATATTGAATAAAGAGATTTATGGTGTAATGGAAATTGCCTCATTTAAAATTTTTGATAAACATCAGATCGAATATCTGGAGCAGTCTGCAGAAAGCATAGCTTCAACAGTTTCGAGTATGCAAATTAACATTACAACTAAAGCACTATTGGAAAAAACCCAAATTCAAGCTGAAGAAATAGCCTCTAGTGAAGAAGAAATGAAACAAAATATGGAAGAGCTTCAGGCAACTCAGGAAGAATCGCAACGAAAAATTGAACAGCTCGAAATGTTATTGGAAGAAGCAAGAATGAGTCAGATAAAGGAATAATTACTGATTCAAAACTCAAGAATCACTTCAGCACCTTTTCCTAATTCTGATTTTACTTGTATTGAACCTTTATGCAAGCGCATAATCTGACGTGAAAGACTTAACCCGATTCCGGAACCTTCTTTTTTTGTAGTGTAAAACGGAATAAAGATTTTATCCAATTCATCAGAATCAATACCTCTTCCATTATCCTTGAAAATTATCTTGTGTTTATTCAAGTCACTTCCGATAATCTCAACTTTTATTAGCGGTTTATCCTGCTCTTTTACTGCATCAATAGCATTAATTAAAAGGTTTATTACTACCTGTTCAATTTGGTCGTAATCAGCCTGTGTGGTAATCGATTCCGAAGTGTTTTTGAAAAGAAAGTTTATTTTTCTTTCACTTATTTTTTGCTTAAGTAATGTATGACAATGATTTAAAAGTTCAACAAGATCAACTTCTTTAAAATCAGGTTTTGGTAATCGGGTTAATTGCTTATATGAGGAGACAAATTTGAGCAAACCCCTACTCCTGCTTTCGATTGTTTTAAGACTTGATATGATATCCTCAAAATCTTCGTCAGAAATTTTTTGTAATTCTGATTTTTGTCCTTTTGTTTCTTCAAGAGTGTCATTTATTGCATTGCTTAAAGAAGAAATTGGAGTAACCGAATTCATGATCTCATGAGTCAGAACCCGAATTAATTTTTGCCAGGACTCTAATTCCTGATATTCAAGTTCCTGCTTAATATTTTGAAGGGAGATTAATTTAATATTTTTATTCTGAATTTTTAGTTCGGTTGCATAAACCGAAAGATGCATTAAGTCCTCGCCAAGCTTTATTTTTATTAGTTCGCTTTCACCTGATTTTAATTTTACTATTAAATTATAAAGATTATTATTTTGATTTTTAATGTACCCGATATTTCTCTTATGTTCAATATTTAAAAGCTCAATAGCTGGTTTATTGATAAACTGAATATCTCCTTTTTCATCAAAACTAACCAATGCTATGCGGATATGTTCTACAATGGTTCTCAAATAATGGTACTGAATTTCTTTATCTGTTCGAATATTCTGAAATTCACTCATAATCGTATTGTAAGCGTCTTTTAATAAGCATTTTGAGTTTTTCTCCGTAAGCGAACTTATAGAACTTATAAAATCACGCGATTTTATGGATAGAAGAAATTCACTTAAACCTCGTTTGTATTTCTCGGCATACCTGATTATTTCAATCAAGGAAGCAATTGACAACAACGAACTTACAATACTTGTAACATACCACTCGCTTTGTAAAGAAGAATAAACTGAAGCTAAAATAAAAACAGCTAATAAAAAAGTTCTGGCAATTAAACCAAATCTAAAATTGCTATAATCCATATTTTGTCATTTTACGGTACATGGTAGTTCTGCCTAATCCTAATTCTTTTGCAGCCGCACTAACATTAAAGTTGCATTTTTTCAGAGCATTTTCAATCGTGTATCTTTCCACTTCCTCCAAATTAAGGTTATGCTTATTAAGTGTTGAACTTTCTGATATGTTTAACACAAAATCTGAAGCATTTAAAACATTACTATTGCTCATTATTACAGCTCTTTCGATGATGTGTTGCAACTCTCTGATATTCCCGGGCCAATTATATTTTTTAAGTTTTTTAAATGATTCAGCACTTATTTTCATGTCCGGTTTCTTATACTTTTTTCGATATATCTCAAGAAAATGATTTGATAACATGGGAATATCATCCAGTCGATCTCTTAATGAGGGAACATGAATCTCAACCGTATTTATTCGAAAAAACAGATCTTGTCGAAACTCATTCTTATCAATCATTTCATTTAGGTTTTGATTGGTTGCACAAATCAACCTGATATCAACAGGAACAGTTTTATTAGAACCAACTGGTGTAATTTCTTTTTTCTGAATAGACGTTAAAAGCTTAGATTGAAGAGGAAGGGATAAATTCCCTATTTCATCTAAAAACAAGGTTCCTTCGTTTGCAACGTCAAAACGTCCGGCACGATCTTCTTTAGCATCTGTAAAGGCTCCTTTAACATGTCCAAAAAGCTCTGATTCAAAAAGATTTTCATGAATAGCACCCAAATCAACATTAACAAATAAATTATCTGATCGGTTTGATTTCCTGTGAATTGCACGTGCAATAACTTCTTTTCCCGTTCCATTTTCACCGAGAATTAAAACATTAGCATCCGTGTTAGCTACTTTATCTATAATAGTCAGGAGTTCTTTTATCTTTTGCGATTCACCAATGATCTCAGTAAAAGATTGATCAATATCCTGTACAAGTGTTTTTTGTTTGCTTTTCAGCTGAACAATCTCTTGTTTCGATTTACTTAAATTGTAAGCGGCCATTACTGTTGCCAGAAACTTTTTATTATCCCAGGGTTTCACAACAAAATCCACAGCTCCAATTTTCATTGAATCAATTGCAAGATTAATATCTCCATATGCAGTCATCATAACAACGATAGACTGAGGGTCAATTTGAAGAATTCTTTTTAACCACTCCAGACCATCTTTACCACTAGTTGCACCTGTAGTGAAATTCATATCCAGTAAAATAACATCGAATAGTTTCTTTTCAATATATGGAATAATATCAGCAGGATTTGTTAGTGTTATAATATCCAAAAACTCTTTTTTTAAAACCATTTTGGTTGACAACAATATATCCTGATCGTCGTCTATGACAAGAATTTTTCCGGTTTTTATCATAAAATCAGTTATTTTAGATGAATAAAAATACGAAAAAATATCAAACCTGTTCCGATATGAAACATTTTGTGTTCCGAAAAGGAACAGTGTATTTTTAGAATAATGATGCAAGATTATTGTAAAGCTCAGATTTGTAATCATATATACAAAATGGCATATGTGTTGTAACTATGAGCCAAACAAAAAACAACATGATGATAAGGAATTATTTCAAAACAGCGCTTCGTATATTAACCCGAAATAAGGTATTCTCAATTATTAACATTCTTGGACTATCATTAGCCCTGACATGTGTTATTGTAATTTTCTTATTTATAATGCATGAATTAAGTTTCGATAAGTATCATAGTAATTATGACTCAATATACAGAATTGTTAGTAATCAAATTCAGAATGGAACTGAACATTTTGATGAAACAGTTCCGTATCCATTGAGTGGAGTACTAAAATCAGAACTAACAGGTCAAAAAGATGTAACTCAGATTTATTTTGCAAATGAGAGATTATTAAAGGTTGGTGATGATAAATACCTTGAAAGAGGAGTATTGTATGTGGATTCAAATTTTGTTAAAGTTTTCGATATTGAATTCCTAATTGGGAGTCCTGATAAATTAAATGATCCTAATTCAATATTTCTTACCGAGGCAATTGCTCTGAAATATTTCGGCTCAAATGATGAAGCCTTAAATAAAAATATTGTAATCCATGATTCTGTTACATTGAATGTTGCTGGAATTTTAAAAAATCCTCCTAAAAACACACACATTCCTTTTCAAGCAATGTTATCAATTAAAAACTTAAAAGAAGAATACTTCAATTTTGGATATGATAGTTGGGGAACACGTTCTTCGGGTTTTGCAACTTATCTTACATTAAAAAATGAAAGTAATTTTTCCGATATGGAATTAAAAATTCAAGAAATTGTTGATAAGCATAATCCAAATGATGAAGAAGCTCAAAGAACCGAATTTTTTATTTTACAACCATTAAGTGATGTTCACTACGACGACAGGTTTGGTAGTTTCAATGGAACTTATGTTTTAAGTAAAAAATTGCTTTTCATTTTTGCTAGTGTAGGTCTTTTTATCATACTCATTGCATTTATAAATTTTACTAACCTGTCTATTGTACAAACAATAAAAAGAGCCAGAGAAGTTGGAATAAGAAAGGTTTTAGGAGCCAACAGGCTCACATTGATTAAGCAATTTTTAGGAGAAACTTTTCTTATCCTTTTAATTGCTGAAATAATCGCAGTAATTTTTACTGAAATTATTTTGAGTAAAATAAATACATTTCTGGGGAGTGGAACCGAATTAAAAATGTATGGCAATTTTTCGGTGATTATATTTTTAGTTATTATCCTGGCTTTACTCACTTTTTTATCAGGCATTTACCCGGCAACAGTACTCTCTCGATACAACCCAATACGTGCACTTCGATATAATATGAAACTGGGGAAAGCAAAATCATTTTCTTTGTATAATCTACTTGTATTCTTGCAGTTCTTTATTTCTCAGATATTGATTGTTAGCACTATCGTTATCTCTCTACAATTAGATTATTTCAGAAATAAGGATATGGGATTTTATAAAAAAAACATTATCATGATTGATTTGCCTGGTTATGAAGCTTCCAAGGCAAAGGTGATGATCGATTTATTAGAAAGCAATCCTGATATTGAAAAGGTATCTTTGGGAATTGGATCACCACTCTCTGGATCTAATATCACATCAAGTTTTCAACGTATTGAAGATCTTGAGACCGATTACCATGCAAATATGAAAACAGTCGATACAAGTTACTTTAGTTTGTATGGATTAAAACTAATTGCAGGAACGTGGAGTATGCTAAGCCAGGAGAATGATTCTACATTTAATATCGTGGTGAATAAAACATTGATTAAAAAGATTGGAATCGAAAACCCATCTGATGCTATTGAACAGTATTTGTTCATATTTGGAAAAACCTATGGAAAGATTACAGGTGTTGTTGAAGATTTTAATACCTATACATTACATAGTAAAATTCCACCCGTTATATTTGTGTCATACGAAGATTTCTTTACGCAGATTCATATAAGGACAAATGAAAAACACTATTCGGAAGTAAAAGATTTTATCGAAAAATGTTGGGATCAGGTATATCCTCAATATGTTTATTCATATGATATTTTCGAAGATTCAATTCAAAGAAGATATAAATCAGAGCAAAGAATGTCTCAAATTACAAAAACGTTTACATTCATAGCTATCATAATTGCTTGTTTGGGCTTATTTGGATTGGTTTCATACATGCTTGTTCAAAGAACTAAGGAAATTGGAATTAGGAAGGCCCTGGGAGCATCGGCTGCATCAGTAATTTTGCTGGTAACAAAACAGTTTATAAGTCTGGTAGTAATTTCCTGTATATTTGCCTGGCCTGCTGCATATTATTTAATGAGAAGCTGGCTGAATAATTATGCATATAAGATCGAATTAAGTGTTTGGATATTCATCCTTTCAGGAGCAGCATTAATACTAATAACCTTTCTAACTATTCTTTATCAGTCAATTAAGGTTTCAAATACAAAACCTGCAGATGTATTAAAATATGAATAAGATTTTTGTAATTTAATTGGAAATAAAAATGTTAACTATAAAATTCCAAAATCTTTAATCAAAAAAGATCAAGTAACAGAAATGATTTTTAATTGGGAAAAATCTAAAATCCAAAATCTATTTGTGGTCCTTTACCCTTAAACTTTCAATAGCTAATCGATAACTATCTAATCCAAAACCAGAAATACTTCCCAAGCAATTTGGGGCAATCAACGATTTATGACGAAATTCTTCGCGTGCAAAAACATTGGATATATGCACCTCAACTACAGGAGTCGTAACAGCTTTTATAGCATCTGCTATGGCAACCGAAGTATGTGTGTACCCACCGGCATTTAAAACTATACCATGAAAACTAAAACCAACTTCATGTATTTTATTTATAATCTCACCTTCTACATTCGACTGGTAATAATCAAGTTCTATTTCGCTAAAGTGCTCCTTAAGTAGTTTTAAAAATTTATCAAAGTCTGCATCACCGTAAATATCTTTTTCTCTGGTTCCTATTAAGTTAAGGTTAGGTCCGTTTATAATTTGAATATGCATATTTCTTAATTTAAATCTTAACACAAATTTAAGCATAATCATTAACTTTGAAAGATGAAGCTTCTTTATTAATTCAAATTAAATGAACTGGGAAAATAGTATTGTGCAATTTCGAAGTTATTTAAAGCTCGAAAGATCTTTATCTAACAACTCCATAACTGCTTACGAGACTGATATTCGTAAATTTGTAACTTACCTTGAGATTGCAAAATTACAGGTCACACCTCTCAATGTTACCTTGCAAAATCTAAAAGATTTTATCCAGTGGATTAACGAACTTGGTCTTAATGCCCGGTCGCAGGCAAGAATTATTTCAGGCTTAAAAGCATTTTTTAAATATTTGATTGTGGAAGATATTATCGAAACTGATCCAAGTAATTTGCTGGAATCACCCCGATTGGGACGTAAATTACCCGAAGTGCTTTCATTAATAGAAATTGATCGCATAATCGCTGCAATTGATTTAAGCAAACCTGAAGGTCAACGAAATAAAGCTATAATTGAAACACTTTATAGTTGTGGCTTGCGTGTTTCTGAATTAATAAATCTTAAAATATCAAACCTCTATTTTGATGATGGATTCATCAGGGTTGTTGGAAAAGGAAATAAAGAACGCCTTGTTCCAATAGGTAATAAAGCCATGAAAGAAATCAAATATTATTTCCAGGATCGAAATTTATTATCACAAATTGACAAAGCAAGTGAAAATATTGTTTTCCTTAACCGAAGAGGGAAAAAATTAACCCGGGTAATGATATTTACTATAATTAAAAGATTAGCCGAAATTGCCAAAATTAATAAAAGTATAAGCCCACATACATTCAGACATTCTTTTGCTTCACATTTAATTGATGGAGGTGCTGATTTGAGAGCGGTACAAGAAATGCTGGGACATGAATCTATTATAACAACCGAAATATACACACACCTCGATCGTGAATACTTGCGCGATGCAATCATACAATTTCATCCAAGAGCATAAAAAGATTCCAACTATCAGATATAAAATTTCAAGCTTATTAGTTTTCTGAAATCCGAAACCTGAAACCTGAAACTGATTTTTTCACAAACGTTTGCAAAATACATTCGCGCTCATATGTGCATTTAAAACATAGATTTAATCTTAAAATAATTCTATAAAAGCCCTTCATTTGGCAATTTTTAAATATATTTGTATCCTGCTAAAGTTTTTTATTAAAACAATCATATTCAATTATTTATAAATTTTTAAAGTATATAAAAATGTCAAACGTAAAAAGAGTTTACACTTTTGGAGATCGAAAAGCAGAAGGTAATGCTTCAATGAAAAACCTACTTGGTGGAAAAGGTGCCAACCTTGCCGAAATGAACCTAATTGGAGTTCCTGTTCCTGCCGGATTTACTATTACTACTGAAGTATGTACAGAATATAACCAAATTGGTAAAGATGCTGTTGTTGAATTGATGAAAGCTGAAGTTGAAGCTGGTATTGCAGCAACAGAAAAAGCGATGAATGCTAAATTTGGTTCAAAAGGTGAAGCTTTTCCATTATTAGTTTCGGTTCGTTCAGGAGCCCGAGCTTCAATGCCTGGTATGATGAATACTGTTTTAAACTTAGGTATGAATGATGAAACTGTAAAATTAGTTGCAGAGAAATCAGGAAGCGAAAAGTTTGCTTATGATTCATATCGTCGTTTTATACATATGTATGGCGATGTTGTTATGGGTGTTGAAGCAGAAGAAGGTGAACACGATCCATTCGAAGTTGTGCTTGATGGTATCAGAGAAGCTAAAGGTTATAATTCAGACGCTGAATTAACCGCCGAAGATTTAAAAGTTGTTGTAGAAAAATATAAAGCTGTTGTTAAAGCAAAAGCGGGTGTTGATTTCCCAACAAATCCATGGGATCAGTTGTGGGGAGCAATTTGTGCTGTTTTCGATTCATGGAATACCGAAAGAGCTATTCTTTACAGAAGAATGGAACAAATTCCTGATGAGTGGGGAACTGCAGTAAACGTTCAGGCAATGGTTTATGGTAATATGGGCGAAACATCTGCAACAGGTGTTGCTTTCTCTCGTGACGCTGCTACTGGTGAAAATATTTTCAATGGAGAATATTTAATTAATGCACAAGGCGAAGATGTTGTTGCCGGGATTAGAACTCCGCAGGAAATTACTCTTGAAGGATCAAAACGTTGGGCTGAACGTAATGGTACACCAGAAGATGTCCGTAAAGTAAAATTCCCTTCATTAGAAGAGTCAATGCCTGCGATCTATAAAGAATTATTTGACACTCAACAAAAATTAGAAAAACATTATCATGATATGCAGGATATGGAGTTCACCATTCAGGATGGTAAACTTTGGATGTTGCAAACCCGTAATGGAAAACGTACAGGAGCAGCTATGGTAAAAATGGCTGTTGACATGTTGGCTGAAGGTTTAATTGATGAAAAAACAGCTGTTTTACGTCAGGATCCAAACAAATTAGATGAATTATTGCACCCTGTATTTGATACTGCAGCGATTGCAAAAGCTAAAGTTCTTTCAAAAGGACTACCTGCATCTCCAGGTGCTGCTACAGGTAAAATTGTATTTACTGCACACGATGCTGAAGTTGAAGCTGCTGCAGGCGAAAAAGTAATCCTTGTTCGTCGTGAAACTTCTCCTGAAGATTTAAAAGGAATGTATGCTGCTGAAGGTATTTTAACCGAACGCGGAGGGATGACATCACATGCTGCTGTTGTTGCTCGTGGAATGGGTAAATGCTGCGTTTCTTCTGCAGCAGGAATTTCTGTTTCACATACTTCATTAAAAGTAAATGGCGTTGAATACAAAAAAGGTGATTTTATTTCGCTAAACGGTTCTACAGGTGAAGTTTACGAAGGTAAAGTTGCAACTATCACTCCAACTTTAGATGGAGATTTTGGCAAAATGATGGATCTTGCTGAGAAAAATACTAAAATGTATGTTAGAACAAATGCCGATACTCCTGCCGATGCTAAAACAGCACGTGAATTCGGAGCAAAAGGTATTGGTCTTTGTCGTACAGAACATATGTTTTTTGAAGGAGATCGTATATGGGCTATTCGCGAAATGATTCTTGCTGAAAATGTTGAAGGTCGTAAAAAAGCCTTAGCTAAATTATTACCTATCCAACGCGAAGATTTTTCAGGTATCTTAGAAGCTATGGATGGATTTGGAGTTACAATCCGATTATTAGATCCACCTTTACATGAATTTACACCAAACGACGATGAATCTCAAAAAGAAATGGCTGAGAAATTAGGTGTTGATGTTAAGGTTGTAAAAGAGAAAGTTGAATCTTTACATGAGTTTAACCCCATGTTAGGTCACAGAGGTTGTCGTTTAGGAAATACATATCCTGAAATTACTGAAATGCAAGCTCGTGCTATTATCGAAGCTGCCTGTGACTTAAAAGCTAAAGGATTAAATCCTAAGCCCGAGATTATGGTTCCGCTTATTGGTACCGTTCAGGAATACAGAATGCAAGAAGATATAATTCGTACAACTGCTGAAAAAGTAATTGCAGAAAAAGGCACAAAAGTAGATTATTTGGTAGGTACCATGATTGAAATTCCTCGTGCTGCATTAACAGCTAATGAAATTGCAGAATACGCAGAATTTTTCTCATTCGGAACAAATGATTTAACACAAATGACTTTCGGATACTCGCGTGATGATGCTGGTAAATTCTTACCAATTTACATCAATAAAGGAATCTTGAAAAATGATCCTTTCCAACAATTAGATCAAACAGGTGTTGGTCAGTTGGTTGAAATGGGAACACAAAAAGGACGATCAGTTAATCCTAATTTAAAAGTTGGTATTTGTGGTGAGCATGGTGGTGAGCCATCATCAGTTGAATTTTGCCACAGAACAGGAATGGATTATGTTTCATGTTCTCCGTTCAGAGTTCCAATTGCAAGATTAGCTGCTGCACAAGCTGCATTAAGATAGTCAATTATAAATATTTTAAAAGGTCATCAGTTTTGATGGCCTTTTTTTTTGTTTTAAGGGTATGTTTTAAATTATGTGTATAGTTTAAATATGATAATTTTTATAACTTTGGCCTTTATTTTAAAACATCAACCTTTATTATGGATACAACAATACTGGAATCCTCTTTTAATCAATCAATAATAGATATTATTGAAGGGCACAAAAGTGTACTTGTTAATTTGGAGCGAAGAGATTTAATTAAACATGTTCTGGATAATAGAGAGGCAATAGCTTCAAAGAATGGTGCTCTGGCAACATGGACAGGTCCAGAATCAACTGGTCGCCAACCTAAAGATACTTATATTGTTAGAAGAACAACCAGTGAGAAAAATATCGACTGGTCATCTCCAAATAATATTCCAATTAAAGAAGATATTTTTGATATGATATTTTCTGATGCCTTAGATTATCTATTTAAAAAAGACAATATTTATATCACAGACCGGGTGATTGGTGCAGATTCAAAATATGCATTACCAGTAAGAACCATAACCAGTCAGGCATTAACTTCTCTATTTACTGATAACATGTTTCGACCTGTTCCTAAAGATATTAAAAAGAGTGTGTTTTTTGAACGTGGTTTTCAATTACTTACAGTTCCATTCGATAAGCTGAATAGTATTAAATATAAAAGCCTATTGAGGATTTTACCAAATGGTGACACTTCTGATATCGCTGTTGTTATGGATTTTGACAGAAGACTAGGTGTTATCGTAGGATCAGCATATTTGGGAAGTGTTAAAAAGCTGATGTTTACGGTAATGAATTATTATTTGCCATTTGGAGGTGTTCTTCCACTTCATTGTTCTGCAAATGAAGATAAAAACGGGAACTCTGCTTTATTATTGGGTTTATCAGGAACTGGAAAGACTACCCTGTCTGCCGATCCTGACAGATCACTTTTAGGAGATGATGAACATGGATGGAGTGCCGATGGTATTGCAAATTTCGAAAATGGTTGTTATGCAAAAATGATTGATATAAATGCTGATAAAGAACCAGAAATTTACGATGCGATAATGCATAAAGACGATCCTCTGAATCATGGAGCAATAATCGAAAATGCAATGGTTTATCCCAGTGGAGAATTTGATTTTAGCGATAGTCGAATTACAGAAAACTCAAGAGCATCTTATCCATTAAGTTTTCTAAAGAACATTAAGGAAACCTCAATTTCAGGTCACCCTACAACAATATTATTTTTAACTGCCGATGCATACGGAGTATTACCTCCAATTTCCAAATTAGATCCTGATCAGGCAAGACTATGGTTTTTAATGGGTTATACGAGTAAACTTGCTGGCACAGAAACTGGAATTACTAAACCTGAAGCCACTTTTTCACGTTTTTTCGGTCAGCCATTCATGCCATTAAACCCTGAATTTTACGCTACAATGCTTGGGGATAAAATGCAACAATTCAATACTAAAGTATATTTAGTAAATACAGGATGGTTTGGTGGTATTTTCGGTGTAGGTAAACGAATTGATCTAAAATTGACACGTGCAATGGTGAATGCTGCATTAAACGGTGATCTGGAAAATGTAGAATATACATATGATGAGTTATTTCATTTGAATATTCCTAAAACCTGTCCTGGAATACCAAATAAAATATTAAATCCGGTAAACATGTGGATTGATAAAGAAGAATATCTATTAACTGCAACCCGATTAGCTAATAAATTCAGTGATGCTTTTGATAAAGCATATGGAGATAAAAAGATAAATGATAACGTAAGAAGCCAGTGCCCTGGAAAATAAAATGATCTAAACTTTATATATTTTTTAGTTGATAACCTTCTCTATTTTAAAAAGTAGAGAAGGTTTGTGCTTTATGTTTAACTAGAATGCAAAACCAGAAACTTTGATGCTACATAAATTATTTGTTATTTTGCGTGTCTTTAAAAATTTAGATATATGCATATTGTAGTAAATATCATTATTACAATCGTAGCGTACTTGTTAGGGTCTATTCCCACTTCTGTTTGGATAAGCCGTTCTTTTTATCACATTGATATCAGGGACTATGGAAGTGGAAACGCAGGAGCTACAAATACTTTCAGGGTTTTAGGGGTTAAAGCAGGGATGATTGTTTTTGTAGTTGATATTCTAAAAGGATTTTTAGCTGTAAATTTAATTCACTTTACAAAATACTATATCCCACATAGTGGTGATTACATTAACATTCAACTCCTTTTAGGAATTGCCGCAATGATTGGTCATATTTTTCCTGTATATGTTGGTTTCAAAGGAGGAAAAGGAGTTGCTACTCTTTTTGGGGTTATTTGTGCTATTAGCTTCTACCCTACTTTAATCATGGCTGGTGTATTTTTTACAACTTTAATTCTTACTCGCTATGTTTCATTGAGCTCAATGATTTCGGGTTTATCATTTCCTGTGTTAATTATTGTTATATTTAAAGAAACTACTCCAACTTTGGTCATCTTTTCATTAATAATGGCAGTTTTAATGCTATTTACTCATCAAAAGAATATTGAACGATTACTTGCTAAAGAAGAAAAAAAGGCCAACCTACCAAAGCTTAAGAAGAAAAAAAGGAAACCAAAAGAAGAAAATGCCTAAACTTTCTCTTGTGAAATAATATGAATATCCCTTTGTGGAAAAGGAATTTGAATATTGTTTTTTCGAAATTGTTTATCAATCTCAAAACGAATATCGCTTTTAATATTTTCAACTTCGAAAGATCTATCTGTCCAGAAATAGATTTGGAAATTAAGTGATGAGTCACCAAAATCATTGAACCTGACAAAAGGTTTAGGGGTTTTTGAGATATCTTTATGTATCCCTACACACTCCATCAATATCACCTTAACCAACTCAACATTTGATCCGTATGCCACACCAACCTGCACATAAAAGCGAGTACGTTTTTGAATATGACTCCAGTTAATTACAATTCCATCAATAAATTTAGAGTTTGGAACAACCAACATAATATTATCTCTTGTTTCAATTTTTGTGGTTCTAAAATTAATTGCTTTAACTTTTCCAATCTCTCCATCTTCCAGTTCAACAACATCATTAAGTTTAAGATTGCCCTCAAATAGTAAAAATAATCCTGAAACAATATCTTTAAAAACTTGTTGCAAGCCTAAACCCAACCCAACCATTAAAGCCGCAGAACCCGCTAGTAGAAATGTAATTTTTATTCCAATGGTTTCAAGACTTAACACAATGGCAATTACCCATAAAATATATTTTAACAATTGATATATGGAATGACTCTGTCCAACTTCAATATTAGCATTTGTATATATTTTACGTTTAAATACTTTATGTATAATACCTATTAAAATCCTGGCGATAATCAATATTAATATTGTAGCAACAAGATTATAAACAGTAATATTAAAATTTTCGGTGTTTATTAATGAATATTCAAGAATTTCTTTAAACTTCATTTTTCTGAAATATTATTTAATCATTAGAGAATTCTTTCTCAAGAATTTGCCTTAATCGATTTGGTCCAATATTAGTCTCAATACTATCATGTTTTGCAAAAGAAATTGCACCTGTTTCCTCAGAAACTACAACAACTACAGCGTCTGTTTTTTCAGTAATTCCAAGTGCTGCTCTATGACGCATACCAAAATGTGCAGGTAAATTAATCCGCTCTGTTGTTGGGAGAATGCAGCGTGCTGCAGAAATTCTATCTTTTTTTATGATAACAGCTCCGTCGTGTAATGGACTGTTCTTAAAAAAAATACTTTCCAGTAACCTGCTTGAAGTATCAGCGTTTATAATATCTCCGGTTCGAATAAAACTGAGCAAATCTGAACTTTTTGAAATGGCAATTAATGCGCCTGTTTTAAATGAAGACATATTAGAACATGCACTTACAATTGAATCAATGTCAACTTCAGATGTTTCCTTTTCCCCGAAAGAAAATAATTTATCGAAAGAAAATTTTCGATTCGAAAGATATCGTGTGCTAATGATTAATAAAAATCTCCTGATCTCCTGCTGAAATACAATAATCAATGCAATAACACCAACACCAATTACCTGGCCCAAAATACTGCTTAATAAGTCCATATTAAGGGCTTTTACAATAAGCCAAAGCAAGTAAAGTAAGAAAATTGCTATAAAAATATTTATTGCAGTTGTACCCCGAATTAAATTATAAATTTGATAAAGTAAAAAAGCTACCAGGAAAATGTCAAGGATATCAAGGAATCGTATGGTAATGAAAACCGTTAACATAAAGTTTTGAAGAAGTTAGTTGCTATATTTAACAAATGTAATAAAATTAATCTCATTCATGCCAATTATCAAGCTTTGCATTTAAAAACTTAGTAGCAAGTTTTACTGTTTCTTTTGCCTCCTTAACATCGTGAACACGCAAGATATTAGCTCCCTGTATTAATGCCAGTGTATTTAAAACAGTCGTACCGTTCAGGGCTTCATTTGGAGAAATTTCCAAAACCTTATTTATCATTGATTTTCTTGATACTCCCACTAAAACCGGTAGTTCAAAAATTTTAAAATCATCTAAATATTTTAGGATCTCGTAATTATGTTCAACGGTTTTTCCAAATCCAAATCCCGGATCAATAATTACATCGTTTACACCAAGTAATTTCAACCTATCAATTTTTTCAGAAAAATAGTTCATTAAAAAACTAATCACATGATCATATGTTGGATTTTTCTGCATATTCTCAGGATTTCCCTGCATGTGCATAATAATATATGGAACCTGGAGCTGAGCAATTGTTTCAAACATTTTTTCATCAAAATCGCCGGCAGAAATATCATTAATTATGGAAACATTAAAATCATTTACAACTTTTTTTGCAACTTCAGATCTGAAGGTATCAACTGAAATAATAATATCAGCAAACTCTTTTCGAATAATCTCTAAAACAGGTAATAATCGATTTAATTCCTCATCAACAGATATATTTGCCGCACCCGGCCTTGAAGAATAAGACCCAATATCTAAAATATCACAGCCATCAGTAATCATCTTTTTAATTTGTAGCAGAATATCCTGTATATTAGTATATTTACCACCATCGTAAAACGAATCGGGTGTAATATTAAGTATCCCCATGATTTTGGGCACTGTTAAATCAAGTAATTCTCCCCCACAATTGATGGTCTGCTTTCTTGAAAAAAACGTATCTTTAGGCTGCATTTTTTTGATGTTAATGAATTTAACACAAATGTAATAAAATTGAAGTTTAAATATGAAATTTATAGTCATTGAAGGATTAGATGGATCCGGAAAATCAACTCAACTTAAAATGCTACGTAACTATCTTGAAAATAAAAAGATAGATTATGAATACTTGCATTTCCCTAGAATGGATTCGCCAATTTTTGGTGATTTAATTGCTCGATTTTTACGTGGAGAACTAGGTGATATTAATACTGTAAATCCATATTTAATTGCATTAATCTACGCAGGTGACAGAAATGATGCAAAAGAAAAAATCAATAAATGGTTATCGGAAGATAAGCTTGTAATTGTTGATCGTTATGTGTATTCAAATATTGCATTTCAATGTGCAAAACTTCATAAACAAGAAGAGATCGTTCGACTTAGTGAATGGATTAAAGATCTGGAATACAATTATTTTAAGATACCACAACCTGCCTTGAATATTTTTTTAAATGTTCCTTTTGAGTTTACACGTAAAAACCTTGCAAAACAAAGGAATGGTGATGATAGAGATTATCTGAATGGCAAAGAAGACATTCACGAAAAAGACATCGAATTCCAGAATAAAGTAAGAAATGTATATCTAAATGCTGTTAAAAATGATGAACATCTGAAAATTATAAACTGTGCAAATGATGAGGGTGAAATGCCGGATGCAAATGAGATTTTTTCAAAAATAATCGAATTACTTAAGTCTAATACTATTATCTAAAATATAAGTAAGAAATGAAAACACTAAATAACATAAGCCGATTTATTGTAGGAATTGTATTTATTTTTTCAGGATTTGTTAAAGCTGTTGATCCACTGGGATCAGCATATAAATTTACTGACTATTTTGATGCATTTGGAATGGAATTCATTTCCTTTTTAGCTTTACCATTAGCCATTTTGTTAAGCACAATTGAATTTGTTATTGGTTTTTCAATATTGTTTTCTACTCGTAAAAAACTCACAAGTTATACCCTTTTAGTTTTTATGAGTTTTTTTACAATTCTGACTTTTGTATTAGCCATTTTCAATCCGGTTACCGATTGCGGTTGCTTTGGCGATGCACTTATTATGACTAACTGGCAAACCTTTTACAAGAACCTGTTTTTAATGGTGTTTGTTATTATCCTTTTTATCAATAGAGAAAAGTTTGAAGTTGTATGGACAGTTAAAAAACAATGGATATTAATAGCTATACCTGTTATTTTTAGTGTTTTATTATCGGTTTACTGTTACATGAATCTTCCAGTTATTGATTTCAGACCATATAGTGTTGGAACATACATTCCAGAAAAAATGATTACGCCTCCGGATGCACCAAAAGCTGAATATGAAACAATTCTGGTATATCAAAAAAACGGAAGAGAAAAAGAATTTGCATTAAGTAATTTACCAGATTCAAGCTGGGAGTGGGTTTCAACCGAAAACAAACTTATCTCGGAAGGATATGTACCTCCAATTCATGACTTTACCATTTCAACATCTGCAGGTAATGATATAACAGAAATTATTTTGAACGATAATAAATTTACCTTTTTACTTGTTGCTTACGACCTTAAAAAAACAAGTTTAAAAAACATTTCGGAGATCAATCAGTTAGCTTCTTTTGCTATGGAATCGGGTAAATGTAATTTTATTTGTTTAACCTCATCTGTCGAATCTGAAATTAATGAGTTTAAGGATAAAACACAGGCTCCATATATGTTTTTTAATACAGATGAAATAACATTAAAAACCATAGTAAGATCTAATCCGGGCTTAGTCCTTCTTAAAAAAGGAATGATACTTGGGAAATGGCATCACAACAATATACCAACAACAGTAACGATTACAGAAGAATATATTGAAAATCCAACATACCAAAATAACAATAATACTGAAGAAGCATTAGCTAGTATAAATTAAATAGAATCTGTGTTAAATTTCCTAATCAAACGCCTTTTATATGCCCTTCTAATTCTATGGGGCGTAATAACTGTTGTCTTTTTTCTTTTCAATATATTGCCTGGTGATCCTGCAAAAATGATGTTAGGACAAAGATCAGATATATCGACTATAGCCTCAATAAGAAAAGAACTTGGGTTAGACAAATCGAAAGGAATGCAATACCTGAAATATTTAAATGATCTGTCACCACTATCGGCTTATAACAGTACTAATTCCGAAAGCTATTTTTATCTTGATAGTTCAAAATATGATGCAACAATTCTTTTTCATATTTCATCAGAAAATGTTATTGTTGCAAAACAACCCTATTTGCGTCGCTCGTATCAGAGCAAAAAACTTGTTTCCGAAATTATTCGAGAAACCTTACCCAATACTTTTATTTTAGCACTTGTATCAATTATTTTTGCTACTGTTTTAGGAGTATTTCTGGGAATAATTGCTGCTATTAAAAAAGATAGTTTATTTGATCGTTCCTCGTTGTTTTTCTCGGCTTTTGGAATGTCGCTTCCCTCCTTTTTTGCGGCAATTCTTATAGGATGGATTTTTGCTTTTGTTCTGGGAGATTTAACGGGTTTAAATCTAACAGGTAATTTATATGAAATTGACGATTTAGGCGAAGGAATACATGTACAACTTAAGAACTTAATTCTTCCCGCTTTTACATTGGGAATAAGACCTTTAGCTATAGTTATTCAATTATCCAGAAACTCAATGCTCGATGTTTTATCACAGGATTATATCAGAACAGCAAAAGCAAAAGGTTTATCATTTAGCCGAATTATTTGGAAACATGCTTTAAAAAACTCATTGAACCCGGTAATAACTGCGGTATCAGGATGGTTCGCTTCGTTAATGGCAGGAGTTGTATTTATCGAGTATATTTTTGGTTGGAAAGGACTTGGTTTTATTATTGTTGATTCGTTAAACAAATATGATTTCCCGGTTATTGTTGGTTGTGTTTTAACCATTTCAGTCTTTTTTATTATAATTAATACTTTCGTTGATATTTTATATGGCATACTTGATCCTCGTATTCGCATAAACAGCAATTAATCTCATATTTTTACCAATTATAAATCGCATAAGCTTATAATTTCTTATTTTTGAGAATAAAATACGAATCGTAAATAATTTTACCTATGAGAAAACACATCGTTGCCGGAAACTGGAAAATGAATAAAACATTTTCTGAAGGTATTGATTTAATTAATAAAATCATTAATAAATCTGAACCACTTCAAAATGTACAGTTAATAATTGCACCACCATTTATATTAACAAGCGAAGCAGCAAGACTTGCAATGAATAAAAATATTGATCTGGCAGGACAAAACTGTGCTAATCATGATGAAGGAGCTTATACAGGTGAGATTTCGGCGAGAATGTTAAAATCATCTGGGGCTACATATGTTATTCTTGGACATTCAGAGCGTCGTGCATATTATCATGAAACCGATGAAATTATAAATACGAAGATAAAATTGTGTCTTGAGAATAGCTTAACACCAATCGTTTGTTGCGGTGAAGTATTAGAAGAACGTGAAGCTAATAAACATTTTGAAGTTGTGGCAAAACAGATTAAGGGAATGTTCCAGGATATTTCAAGTGAAGCATTTAAGAATATTGTTATAGCTTACGAACCTGTTTGGGCTATTGGAACAGGTAAAACGGCCAGTCCTGAGCAAGCGCAGGAAATGCATCTTTTTATTCGTGAGACTATTAAAAATATTTATGGCTCTGATTTATCTAATAATGTTTCCATACTTTATGGTGGTAGCTGTAAACCTTCCAATGCAAAGGAATTATTTGCAAATCCGGATGTTGATGGCGGACTTATTGGTGGAGCATCTCTTAATGCTGATGATTTTATTGCAATTGCAAATTCCTTTTAAATAAAATATATGGATTATATTGAACTATTATGTGAGATTTCAGCACAAAACACACAAGAAATTGTTGAAATTCTTATCGCCGAATTAAACGAGATAGGTTACGAAAGTTACGACGAATCAGAGGGTAAATTAAATGCATATATCCTTGAAAAACATTTTGATCTTGAAAAAATAAAACAACTCCAGGTTAATGATATTCCCGAAGTAAGTATTAAGTTTTCGCACAAAACAATAAAAACCCAAAACTGGAATGCAGTTTGGGAAAAAAACTTTGAACCAATATTGGTTGGGGATAAATGTCTTATAAGAGCTCCTTTTCATGAAAGTAAACCAAATATTGAATACGAAATAATCATCGAACCCAAAATGTCTTTTGGAACAGGGCATCATGAGACTACATTTCTTATGCTTAAAACAATACTTGAGTTAGACTGCAAGGGTAAAAACGTTTTAGACATGGGTTGTGGAACAGGAGTTTTGGCAATTTTAGCATCATTCAAAGGAGCTAAAGAAATTACTGCTATCGATATTGATGAATGGGCATATAATAATACCCTTGAAAATATCGACAAAAACAATTGTTCAAACATCAACGTTTTTCAGGGTGATGCAAGTTTACTGATTAATCAGCAATTTGATCTAATCATAGCAAATATAAACCGTAATATTTTACTGGAAGACATAAAACATTATGCACATGTATTAAAATCAGGAGGGATTTTATTATTGAGCGGATTGTACGACAAAGATCTTCCTATGATTCGCGATGAAGCCTCTAAACATCGTATTGCTTATATTAGCCATTACGAAAAGCACAACTGGATTGCTGCGAAATTCCTTAAGAATTAAAATCGTTAAATTAATGTACACGATGAAAAATAATCTATTTAAGATTCTGTTTTTTTCAATTTTGAGCGTTATTGCATTTGATTCTCATGCTCAGGACATTAAAGAGTTTCAAAAAGACTCAACATTGTTTATTGAACAATTTGAAGAATTTGTAAATAAGAACTTGCCAGAAAATGAAGAAGATAGTCTTGACGTTTTCGTTGAAAGATGGAATATCGGTTATTTCTCCGATGAGATTAAAGACAGATTCATTGATGTATGTAATTTAATGCTCAAAAATAAAGCCCGTCGTGATCCTCATTTTACTAAATATTTAGATCTTGTAATGACTTTTCATCAATCAGATGAAGCCATGCGACATTATGACAATTGGGAGAAAGGAATATATTTTATATTTAATAATGAAAAATATCCCTTGAGAGAAATAACTCAATATTTTGATAATGTAAAAACACTAATACAAGAGAATCTGATTTTTAGTACATATTCAACAAGTTGGTATGCCAGTTCTAAAGATTTTGAGATACTTGTTAATGATGAACTAAAAATCGTTTTCCCAAAAACAAACTTAACATGTAAAATCAAAAAGGATTCTATTGATATATTTGAAACAACAGGAGCATTTTATCCTATAACAAATCAATGGTGTGGGGAAAAAGGTTATGTTACCTGGGAAAGAGCCGATTATGATCCTAACGAGGTAAAAGCTGAACTAAAAAACTACAAAATTGATTTTTCAAAATCAGGATATAACGCCGATTCGGTAACTTTTATAAATAAAATATATTTTGACGAACCTATCTTAGGAAAATTATCCGATCAGGTTGTACATATTATGACCCCAGATAAAGCTATTTACCCCGAGTTTAATTCGTATCAAAAAAGATTTCAAATTGAAGATATTTATCCCGGTATTAATTACGATGGAGGCTTTTCAATGAAAGGTTCAAATCTAATGGGATCCGGCGATAAAGACAATGAGGCATATCTTTACATACAAAAAAATGATACTACAATAATTACGGCTGTTTCTGATGCTTATATGTTCAAAAACGGGAAAATTGTATCAAACAATGCACAAATAACAATTCATTTAAAAAACGATTCTATTTTCCATCCTGGAATATTATTTAATTACACTCCTTATATAAAAGAAGTTTCACTAACACCTTCCGAAAGGATTGTATCTAAAAGTCCATATTATGATTCATACCATCAAATTTCAATGAACTTTGATCGTTTACTTTGGCGTCTGGATGATGATAAGATATACCTTACAAAACGTCGTGCTGCTGCTATTGGAAATGCAGTTTTCACTTCCTCAAATTTCTATAATCGTATTGAGTTTGAACGAATAATGTTGAGAGATCAATTTCATCCACTTTTGGTTATCAAAAACTTTGCAGGTAAAATATATTCAGAAACTTTTTCAGGGGCTGAACTGGCTCGTTTTCTAGGTTACGACGATTATCAGATAAAACAAATGCTAATGTTTTTAAGCGTTGACGGATTTATTTTTTATGATGCTGATAAAGACGAAGCCATAATTAAACAAAAATTATATGATTTTATTGATGCCCGATATGGTAAAATAGACTATGATGTTATTAAATTCAATTCCGAAACTGAAGATGATATTCATAATGGTATTCTTGATTTAAAAACCTATGATCTTGAAATTAACGGAGTTCCACAAATATTTTTATCAGACTCTCAGAATGTAGCTATTTATCCAAAACACCAGAGAATAACGATGAAAAAAAACAGAGACTTTTCATTCGGTGGTGTTATAGAAGCCGGGCTTTTTACTTTTTTCGGACAAGATTTTGATTTTAGTTATGATACTTTTAAAATCAATTTACATAATATTGATTCGTTAAGGATTAAGGTTCCAACTGAACAGCGCGACATGTACAACAATCCCATACTAGCTCATATAAAAAATACAGTTGAAATAATAACGGGAGAATTACTTATTGACAATCCAAAAAATAAATCAGGATTTAAGTCATATCCTCAATATCCAATTTTTAATAGTAACGAAAACTCATTCGTATATTACGATGCTTCAAACATTTACAATGGAGTATACAAAAGAGATAACTTCTATTTTGAACTTGAACCCTTTACAATCGATAGTCTTGATAACTTTAAAGTACAAGGATTAAAATTCGATGGACGATTCTTTTCTACAAACATATTTCCTCCATTTGATGATGCTCTTTATATGAGACCCGATTATTCCTTAGGTTTTAGAAGAAATACTCCTCAGGAAGGTTTCCCGTTATATGCAGGAAAAGGTACATATTTCGATATTATCGATCTAAGTAACAAGGGCCTTAAAGGATCAGGAACACTCGAATATTTAACAACAAGCGCAAAAACTGACAGTATCATTTTCTTTCCCGATTCAACTAAAATTCATGCTATAGATTTTACTCTTGATCAAAGAATTAGTGGGATTGAGTTTCCTGAGCTAAAATCAACCCAGGTTAATATTACCTGGTATCCATACAAAGATATTATGCTTGCCGAGCAAACAAAAGAACCTTTTAATATGTATGGTAACAACTCTCTTCTTTCGGGCTCACTTATTATACAACCTACCGGATTAAGTGGAAAAGGTGTTATGAATCTCGAGAAAGCAGAGCTTAGATCAAAACACTTTAATTTTGAAGCAAAATCATTTAGTTCAGATACAACTTCTTTCAGTTTAAAATCCTTAACTAAAACTGATTTTAATTTTATTACAGAAAATTTATCAGGTAAAATTGATTTTACTTCACAAAAAGGAAGTTTTAATTCAAATGAATCTTTTACTATTGCTAAATTTCCTAAAAATCTTTATGTAAGTTATCTTGATCGGTTCGACTGGCTAATTTCGAAAGATGAGATTGCAATTGAATCAAGCCCACATGTTGATTCAACAGCCTCACCTGAAATTAAAAAGCTTGCAAAACTTAAAGACGATGATTTACCGGGAGCTCTTTATATGTCGATTCACCGTAGCCAGGATTCATTGCGTTTTGCTTCTACAAAAGCTATTTATAGTTTAAAAGACAGCACGATAAAAGCGACTGAAGTAGAATATATTAAAGTTGCTGATGCTTTGATTTTCCCGGAAGAAAATGATATTACCATTGGGAATATGGCAGATATGAAAACTTTAATGAACTCAGAAATTATAGCCGATAGTGAAAATAAATATCATCGAATATACAATGCTAAGATAAACATAAAAGGGCGTTATAAATATCTTGGAACAGGCGATTATGATTATATAAATGAAGATAAAGAAATCCAGAATATTCATTTTACCGATATTTTTGTTGATAGTACTTATCAAACAGTTGCAAAAAGCAAAATCAGTATGGTTGACAGTTTTACCTTAAGTCCCGTTTATAGCTATCAGGGTGAAGCTATATTGTTTGCTAAAAGACAATACTTAACTTTTAAAGGGGGAGTAAAATTAGAACATGATTGTCCTAGAAAAGAAACCCACTATGCTTATTTCGAAAGTGAGATAAATCCGGATAGTATATATATACCAATAACCAGTAATACAAATAGCATAAATGGAAGAGGATTATATGCGGCTAGCTTTATTACCAAAGACTCTTCGCATATTTATTCAAGATTTTTAGATCGTAGGCGAGATCCAAATGATGTTGCATTAATTGATGCCACCGGCTATTTGTATTACAATAAAAACGCTAAAAAATATATCGTTGCGGATAGGGCTAAACACTTAAACCCTGACACAACAGGTAAAGTTGTTAGTTTACAAAAAGATTTTTGCTTACAACATGGTGAAGGAAAAATTGATCTGGGCATTGAGTTAGGCCAAATTAAAATTTCTCCTGCCGGATCAGTGAATCATCTTTTAAACAAAAACGAAATCAAAACAGAGTTAGTAATTGCTCTTGATTTCTTTTTCTCGGCAGCTGCGTTAGACACTTTAGTAAGTGAAATTCAATCGGCAGGAAACCTTGATCCATTGAATATTTCTTCTGGTTTTTTCGAAAAGAATATGAATGAGTTGGTAGGAAATGCTGATTACAAAGAATTTACGAATCAGTTGATGTTATTTGCAAATGATGCAAAATTACCTAAATCTACCCAGCACACATTTCTACTTGGAAATGTAAAATTTAAATGGAATACAGAAACTGGTTCGTACCTAAATTATGGCAAAATTGGAATAGCAACCATAAACAATAAGCCCGTAAATAAATATGTTGAAGGTTATCTGCAAATTCTAAAAAGAAGAAGCGGTGATTTAATGAAGTTTTATTTCGAATTGCCAAATAATAACTATTACTATTTTACCTATTCACGAGGTGTAATGCAAACACTTTCTAATAATGAAGATTTTGTTAATGCAATACAAAGCATAAAAAATAAAGCTCGTAAGTTAAAAACTCCACGAAATCAGACTCCTTACAGATATATTATTGCTACCGAACAAAATAAAGTTCAATTCCTAAGTAGCATGCGTCTTTTTGAAGAAGCAGAAGCAGCAAAGCTTGAAGAACAAAAAAGACTGGAGCAGGAACAAAAAGAATTGGAAAACTGGGATCAACAAAATGATAATCAAGAAAATATCCCCGAAGAAAATGAAGAAAATGAACAAAAAGAAGAAAATAAAGGTTCTTAAAAGTGTTAACTTAAACAAATTTTAGATGACAGAATTTTGGGATTCCAAATACAATTCAGATCAATATATGTATGGTCTTCAACCAAATGTATTTTTAAAAGAATATTTAGAAAAAACTCCTCCTGGGAAAATATTATTACCAGGAGATGGTGAAGGACGTAATGCAGTTTTTGCTGCTAAGTTAGGATGGGAAGTAACTTCATTTGATTCTAGCAAATCTGCCAAAGATAAAGCTCTTCGAATGGCAAAAGAATATAATGTACAAATTACTTACATTAACGCTGATGTTGAAAAGTTTAGCCCGGATTCTAAATTTGATTTAATTTCTATTATTTACTTACATTTACCTCCAGGTATTCGTCATACTTTTCATTTAAACCTATTTCGATATTTGAATCCTGAGGGGAAGATTTTATTGGAATGTTTTTCTAAACTTCAATATGCAAATAATTCAGGAGGACCTAAAAACATGCAGTTATTATATAGTTTAAAAGATATTCAAAATGATTTTAAAGACTATAACGTAGAATTTCTTGAACAGGCAGAAATAGAGCTTGATGAAGGTGAACTTCATCAAGGAAAAGCGAATGTTATTCGCTTAATAGCCTCTCTAAGTTAATTTCTTTGTTTCTCGAAAACTTCCATCTCTTTTATTTCTCCGACATCTACGACAAATCGAACAGCTGTCTGAAATTTATGTAAGCCTGATTTACCCGAAGCTCCGGGATTAATGTGAAGTAAATTATTTTTATCATCATACATCACTTTTAAAATATGTGAATGCCCCGAAATAAAAAGCTTTGGTTTTAACTCCTGAATTAGCTCCTTCACTCCTTTTTCATACTTTCCCGGATATCCACCAATGTGTGTCATCAATACACTTACTCCTTCACATATAAACGATTGTATTTTAGGATATGTAGCTCTTACTTCCTGTCCATCAATATTACCATAAACTCCTTTCAAGGTTTTGAATTTTGATATGGTATTCGCTGTTTCAATGTTCCCCATATCACCAGCATGCCATATTTCATCACAATTTTTAAAAAATTCCATTATTTTCTCATCAACATATCCATGTGTATCTGATAATAATCCTATCTTTTTCATTTATATTTATTTTCAATGCTTATTTTTGCTAATCAAACACAAAGATAAATGCATTTATTTTATACACCCGATTTAAGCGGAGATTTATATTACCTGAATGAAACAGAATCAAAACATTGTGTTCGAGTGTTAAGATTAAATACAAATGATCATATTCATCTAATCGATGGTGTTGGAGGGTTTTATACAGCAAAAATAATCGATCCAAATCCTAAAAAGTGTAAAGTAGAAATTGTTGAATCCAAAAAGGAATTTGGAAAAAGAAATTATAACATTCATATTGCCATTGCTCCAACAAAAAACATGGATCGTTTCGAATGGTTTTTAGAAAAAGCAACTGAAATTGGGATCAACGAAATTACTCCCATACTTTGCGAACATTCTGAACGAAAAGTAGTAAAAACCGATCGATTGGAAAAAGTTATTATTTCGGCGGTGAAACAATCCATTAAAGCATACAAACCAAAACTGAATGAGATTATACCAATTCAAGAATTTCTAGGTCAAGAGCATAAGGTAGAAAAATATATTGCTCATTGCGAAGAAAACGAGAAAATACAATTAAAAAATATTTATACTAAAGGACAAAACACTATTATTCTAATTGGTCCTGAAGGTGATTTTAGTCAATCAGAAATTAAACTAGCCAAAGAAAATAATTTTCAGGAAATTAGTCTGGGCGAAAGCCGGTTAAGAACTGAAACCGCTGGAGTTGTAGCTTGCCATACCATAAATTTATTAAACGAATAAAGAGGGTGTTTAAGAATACTTTGTGATACTTTGTGAAGTACTTAGTGATACTTTGTGGTAAAATGTAAATAATTGAACCACAAAGGATCGCGAAGTCCACACAAAGGGGCACAAAGAATTATAATTAGTAGATTTTTACATTTTTTTTTACTTTTTGAACACCCTCTTTATTATTGAAATTAATATTAACCGATAATCTTGGTTAATTTGTAAAGAAATCAACAACATTTCCAAATTTGTTACTTGAAGTTTTATATAACTCTGTATATTGGCAACGTGAACATGTTACTGTAGTAAATTTTACATTCTGGATATTAAAAAGCTTCATCATAAAACTTCCAGTAGTTCTAATTTCACTAAGGTCATATTGTCTTCCATTACATTTAGGACAGGTGTATTTGTAATTTTTATACATGATTAAAAATATTAATTAAACTTCATTTTTAGAATATCTGCAAGCTTAAATGCGCTGTTGATTAACTCTTTATCTAGCATCCATCCCATATATATTATAACCGATAAATAATTCTTAGCTGAATTATCATCTATATACAGATTAGAGTTGCCAACGCCAATTTCAAGTTGCTCTGTACTTTCAAGAAACTCAATAATTTTTAATTGTATACCAGAACTACTTAATAATTTGTGCGTTTCAATATCATTGTTCGTTTCAATATAAATTTTAGAATCAAAATCACTAGCACCTGTTTTAAATCTAAGCCTATCCTTTCGAAAACTTAGCTTATCCAACACATCCCTTTTTCTGATTAACAATTTATAATCGTGTTTAAAAGTTATGGGAACAAAAACACCGCTATAACTCCTGTATTTATCCGATCGGGTTGTTTGATTAGAAATAAACAAACAGTCTTTATATTCATAATTTTTAATATGAACTTCTCTTACGTGATGTCCGTGGCGTGTACTATGAGTCCTTGATTTAACATCTATATCCCAACCTTCGTGTTTAGCAATGTTTTTCAGAATATCAATCGATGTATTTTCTCTTTCCATTATTTAGAATTTTATTCTTCTTCGGGATTAGTAGTTTCTATTTTTTTTAATCTTCCGGAATCTTTTAAGGCCTTAGTAATAATCCATTCAATCTGCCCGTTAGTGCTACGAAATTCATCTGCAGCCCATTTCTCCAGCGCTTTCATTTTATCCTCGCTAAGTCTAAGTACAAAAGATTTCTTTTTTGACATAATTTTTTAATGATTTAAAGTCCCTGTATTTACAACAGGTCTGGCTGATTCGTCAGAGCAAAGTACAACCATTAAATTACTAACCATAGCTGCTTTGCTATCCTGATCCATTTCAATAATCTGTTTTCCTGCCAACTGCTCTAAGGCCATTTCAACCATACTTACAGCTCCTTCAACAATTTTATGTCGGGCAGCAACAACAGCAGTAGCTTGTTGTCTGCGTAACATTGCACTTGCAATTTCTTCTGAATAAGCAATATAGTTAATTCGAGCTTCAATAACATGAATTCCTGCAATTTCAAGTCTTTCTACAATTTCTTTTTCCAATTCATGATTAACCTCCTCTACTCCTGATCTTAATGTAATTTCAGCTTCCCCGTCTGCCGGACTGGCAGGTTCATCTTCGAAATTATCATATGGATATTTCATAGCAAGTTTACGTAATGCTGCTTCGCTCTGAACTACAACGAAGTGTTCATATTCATTTACTTCAAAAGCTGCCTTATATGTGTTTTCCACTTTCCATACCAAAACAACTCCTATTTTTATAGGATTTCCTACTTTATCGTTCACCTTTATAGGCTCACTATTGAAATTTCTTGCTCGTAACGAAATCTTTTTTCGTACAAAAAAAGGATTAATCCAGAAAAAACCATTTTGCTTTATCGTTCCTTTGTATGCACCAAAAAGAACTAAAACCATGGATTCGTTTGGATTTACAATTACAAGTCCGATTAATGTAAAAATACCAATTACCAACAAAATTACAAACCAGGGGTTATGAAGAAAAACTAATCCTAAAATACTCACAATAATTAGAGCTAAACTAAGGAATAACATCAAAAAACCGGATACTGCTGAAAATACTTTTTCATTTTTCATGACTTACATTATTAAATTAAACATTTTATATGATATCATTTTGATATCACAATAATAGCACATTTTAATTAATAAGTCAATTTTTTTAACAAAAAAAGAGATGATATTTTATATCATCTCTTAAAAGTCTTGTTAATATTCTGTTTCAGGAATAGTTTTTTGCAAAATCTACGACATTTTTAACTATTCCATCCGGAATCTTTTTAGTATTTTTTTCAATAAATTTTAATATGTGATTAAATTCTGTTAATTGGTATTCATTAAAATCATTAAAAATCAGTTCACTTTCATCAAAATTACTAAAAAGATAAATCAGAGTAGAAGTTTTTCCCATACGCCTAAATAAGTTTATATTTATTTAGTTAGTTAACGCATAAAGGATTTGCTTTATTATATCTTATTTCAACTTTTTTTAATCTTTTTTAACATTTATGTTAGTGTCAAACTTAAGTTCTTCTCTTCTACTAGTTTTCGTAAGTTGATCAATGCATACCTCATTCGCCCTAAAGCGGTATTAATACTTACATTTGTTTGATCTGCAATTTCTTTAAAACTCAATCCCATAAAATGACGAAGCAAAATTACTTCTTTTTGCTCATCAGGTAAGAAGTCTACAAGCTGGCGAACATCTGTCATTATTTGCTCATAAATAATCCCATCTTCCACTGTTTTATCTGAAAATTTTGTAGAATTAAAAATATCAGATTCATAATCATCATTAGAAAATGTTTTCATTTGTTTTTCTTTTCTAAAGTGATCAATAATTAAATTATGAGCGATCCTTACAACCCAGGAAATAAACTTCCCGTTTTCCTGGTATTTACCAGCATGTAACGATTTCACAACTTTAATAAACGTTTCCTGAAAGATATCCTGAGCTAAATGTTCATTTTTTACCATTAAAAAGATATAGGTATATACCTTATCTTTGTGACGATTAATCAGGATTTCGAAACTGGACTGTTCACCGTTCACGAACTTTTGAACAAGCTCATGATCAGTAAGTTTTGATTTTTTCAAAACAACCTCCTTTTTTTAAGTAAATTAAAAAAGTAGAAGTTTAATCGATAAACAATCCTCCGAGTTTTAGGTTAGTAATTAATTGAGTAATTTAGTGCAATTTAAATAAAAAATCTATTTATTTCAAAATCATTTAAGGTTTGTTAACATTCTTTAAGTGTATTATTTTTCAAAATCTATGCCAAATAAAGAACAATATATCCAGATAAAGGGTGCAAAGGTTCATAATTTAAAGAATATTAGTCTTGATATTAATCGTGATAACTTTGTAGTTATAACAGGTGTTTCTGGTTCAGGAAAGTCATCTTTAGCATTTGACACAATTTATGCCGAAGGTCAAAGACGTTATGTTGAAAGTCTATCATCATATGCCAGACAATTTTTAGGAAAAATAAATAAACCTGACGTTGAATTTATAAAAGGTATTCCTCCTGCAATTGCTATTGAGCAAAAAGTAAATACCCGAAATCCCAGATCAACGGTTGGTACTTCAACTGAAGTATATGATTATTTCAAACTTTTATTTGCAAGAATAGGTAAAACCTTTTCGCCTATCTCAAACAAATTAGTTCAAAGACACTCTGTAACTGATGTTGTAAATTACATTTGCAGTTTTGAAGAAAACACAAAAATCATCATTCTTGCTCCGGTTCATATAGAGAAGAATAGATCTTTTGAAGAAGAATTTAAGATATTGAATGATGAAGGCATTACAAGAATTGAACAGAATTTTGAAATATATAAGATCAACGATTTATTATCAAATAAAATCAAACTAACTAATGAGGATCCTATAAATATAGTAGTAGACAGAATTGAAGTTAAAAAAGACGAAGATTCGTTGAGCCGATTTGCTGATTCTGTTCAAATTGCATTCTCAGAAGGTAAAGGATATTGTTCAATTAAAGTTTTTAGTGATGAAAATATTTCTGAAGTATTTTCGAATAAATTTGAAGCAGATGGAATTGAATTTGAGGAACCTACGGTTCATACTTTTAGTTTTAATAATCCAGTGGGTGCTTGTCCCAGATGCGAAGGATATGGTAAAATAATAGGTATAGACGAAGATTTAGTAATCCCCAATAAGGGATTATCCATTTATCAGGAGGCGATTGCATGTTGGCGAGGAGAAAAAATGCAGGAATGGAAAAACAAACTCGTATACAATGCTGATAAATTCAACTTTCCTATTCATAAACCCTTTTATGAATTAAGCGAAGATCAAAAACAATTGTTATGGAACGGAAATAAATATTTCTGGGGATTAAATGCATTTTTCGAACATCTGGAAGAGCAAAAATACAAAATTCAATACCGTGTAATGCTATCGAGATATAGGGGGAAAACAATATGTCCGGATTGCAGAGGTACAAGGCTTAAAAAAGAAGCTTCTTATGTCAAAGTTGGGAAGAAATCATTACAAGATTTGGTATTATTGCCTATTGACGAACTGCAAGTTTTTTTTCGTGATCTTAAATTAAGTACTTACGAAAAAGAAGTATCAAAACGAATCTTAATTGAAATAAATAGTCGCTTGGATTTTTTAATGAATGTAGGTTTAGGATATTTAACATTAAACCGGCTTTCATCAACGCTATCCGGGGGTGAATCTCAGCGAATAAACTTAGCAACTTCACTTGGAAGTAGTCTAGTTGGCTCTCTTTATATTCTTGACGAGCCCAGCATTGGATTGCACTCGAGAGATAATGACCGTTTAATAAAAGTTCTCAAACAATTACAAAAAATTGGGAATACTGTTATTGTTGTTGAGCATGATGAAGATATTATAAAATCAGCTGATGAAATTATTGATATTGGTCTTTATGCTGGCCGATTAGGGGGAAGTATTATATTTCAGGGAACTAGAGATCAAATTCTTAAAGATGAGAATAGTTTAACGGCAAAATATTTAACTGGACAAGAATTTATTAGTATTCCAAAACAGCGACGAAAATGGAATAATTTTATTGAGATTACAGGTGCCAGAGAAAATAATTTAAAAAATATTGACGTTAAATTCCCTTTAAACATATTAACTATAATAACGGGTGTGAGTGGTTCCGGAAAATCTTCTTTAGTTAGAACCATTCTAACACCAGCATTGAGCAAAATCATTCTCGGAGCAGGAGAAAAAACAGGAAAGTTCGATGAATTAAAGGGAGATATAAAACTACTTAATAGTATTGAATTTGTTGATCAAAATCCAATCGGGAAATCTTCACGATCCAATCCGGTTACTTACTTAAAAGCATATGACGAAATAAGAAAACTTTATGCTGATCAGCAATTATCAAAAATAAATAATTACAAAGCCTCCCATTACTCTTTTAATATTGATGGAGGTCGTTGTGAAGAATGCCAGGGGGAAGGGATAATAAAGGTAGAAATGCAATTTATGGCTGATGTTACTCTTATATGTGATCATTGCAACGGCAAGCGTTTCAAAGAGGAAATTCTGGATGTAAAATATCGGGAAAAAAATATTTATGATATCTTAGAAATGACCGTAAATGAAGCAATTGAATTTTTTAAAGAAGGAAACGGGTCGACAGAGAAAAAAATAGTTGAAAAACTCTCTCCTCTTGCTGAAGTTGGTTTAGGATATATTAAGCTGGGACAATCATCAAGCACATTAAGTGGAGGAGAAAGCCAAAGAGTTAAGTTAGCCTCATTTTTGAGTAAAGAAAATGCTAAGCAATCGACCTTGTTTATTTTTGATGAACCTACTACAGGACTTCATTTTCATGATATAAAAAAGCTTCTTGATGCTTTTAATGCATTAATCTCAAGAGGAAATTCAGTTTTAATCATTGAGCACAATTTGGAAATAATAAAATCGGCTGATTGGATTATTGATCTTGGACCAGAAGGAGGAAAAGATGGTGGACATATAGTATTTGAAGGCACTCCTGAAGATTTAATAAAATATGAAAAATCCTATACGGGTAAGTACTTAAATCAAAAAATGAATATTGAATTAAATCGACAATAATCAAAAAAGGCCTGTGAAATCACAGGCCTGATAATATATCTTTATTGATGATTTATTTATCTTCTTTTATACCAAACATTATTGCTACACAACCACTTACAAGCTCGTCTGTTTCTCCTTCACTATTCTTTACTCGCAACGAAATAATCAATTGCTGACTCGATTGTAATTTAAAGTCCCAAAGTCTTGAATAATTATTTTTTCTATTATCGTATAAAACATTTCTATTAACATCAAGCACTTGAAATTCTATATCCGGAAGTGCATCAGATCCACAAATATAAATTCTGTAATTCTGACCGGCATAAAATGTTTTGTATAATTCAGCATCTTCACCTTCAGTTAAAATAGCAGCATTAAAGTTACCATCATGTATATATGGTGTTAATTCTAATTTACAAACCTTCTTGGCAAAGCTTTTACACTGAGATTTACCATGAAAAGGTATTAGAGCCAATACTGTTAGTATAATTAATATCTGGTATATTCTTTTCATAACAGAGGGTGTTTTATAAAATATAATTACTTCGTATTACCTTAACTTTCTCTTTCAATTCATTATAAGTTTCCGGACTCATTGATATTGTAGTCTCTGACTTAAGGGTTGTAACTTTAGTTTCTTCGTCGGTTACAGGTTCAATCTTAGAAGTTGTAACTTCAATTTTTTCAAAAATAGTTTTTAGTTCATTAACATTGGTCATCACATTTTTCACATCTTCATTATCAGAATTTTCTTCCAATAAACTAATCATTGTACCTAACGTAAGTTTCTGATCGATAATTCGATTAACCAATTCGTTATTTCTGAAATCAGCATCTGGTCCTACGAGGTTTGTGGCAATATATAAACCTTCAACCCATCCACCTACAAGCACAATTGTTGACATAGCTTGCCGATCATTTTCTTCAAAAAATGAACTTGAATTCATGATTGTTTCAGAAATAATATCCATAATAATATCTCTGTTATTTATGTTTGCTTCAAGTCGTTCAATAATATCTTCATCAATAGCATTAAGGATACCCAGACCCTCAGCCATTTTCTTAGAAGCATTCATGTAATTGATAGTGGCCTGTGTTTGATCAAATAAACTGGCATAACTTAAATCGGTAGTATAGATACCCAGATTTAACGCCATACTTTTATTCGTTACATATCTTGATGTATTATCAGTTGGATTAAGAAGCTCTTCATTATATTTTGCTCCTGATTGCTTAAGAATCATAGCTGTTTCCAGTGGTGAAGGCAAAGAATAGAAAATCTCTTTCACAGTTTTAACATCCTGAATTAATTGTTCATCAATTTCGAGAGAATCGATAGTTACAAGGTCTCCAGAATCACTTGCATTTTCTTTACCAGAGCCACATCCATTTAACAGTGCTACACTTAAAGTCACTGCTAATACATATAGCGCCTTACGATGTACTAATTTCATATTCATAATTTGCTGTCTTATTAATTGTTACCAATTTAAAACAATTTGTAGTAAAAATAACACTTTTTTTTAAAAAACAAAATATACATTTCACGCTATTACTTGAAAATACAAGTTTTTGTACGTTTCATCTGTAATATTTGTTTTAAAAATCAGGGTATTTTTCAGAACTAATATAGGAAATTATAATCTGAATAACCAATATTTAAGCTTAATTGTTATAATTTTGTGACTTGGAATAATTCAAATATGAAAGAATATTAGATAGCTAACTCATGAATAATAAAGAAATTATAAAAAATCTGAAATCAGAAAAACTTCTATTATTTTAGAAACTTTAAAATTTATCGCACAAGATGGAAATAAAGACATTATAGGTGAAGTTATTGAATTATTAGATGCCACTTCAGATACAATAATACGTGATGAAATAATTAAAATTATTGAAAATCTTAGGGATCAAGAATGTGTTCCTCCAATTATCAAAGCAATAGAAAATAAGGATTATACTGATATTTTATCAATTTTAGTATCTTCAAGTTGGAAAAATAGTTTAGATTTTTCTGAATATGCTGATGTATATGCTGATGTATTTATTAAATCGGAATTTCAGCTTGCTTTTGATGCTTTTACTGTTATTGACAATTTTGAGTATATTTCTTCTCGTATGGCAGATTCTTGTTTATTAAGATTAGAAAATGCAATTGAAGATATTAAAGATGATAAGAAAGCACTTTACTTTGAATTAATAAATATCATTAAAAATAAAAAAGAAAATCCCGCTGATTAGCGGGATTTTTTTATTGTATACTGGAGAAGTATTTCATGAACTGCGATCTTTCATAAATTAATGGATCCGTAATTTTACTATAGCTCATTTTTCCTTTAAACTCTTCAACACTTTCATAACCATGTTTTCTCATCCAGTCTTCAAGATCTTTTATAATAGTCTCGAGATGATCAATACCATTTTTATATAAAGTTGAACAGACCTGAACAGCACTTGCCCCTGCTAATAATTGCTTAATAACAGCTTTGCCATCGTGCACTCCCGTTGAAGCGGCAATATCCATCTTTGGAATCTCTGACGATATAATTCCCACCCATCGCAATATGTCTCGCATATCAGCAGGATTACTAAATACTTCAGATGAAACAAATTTCATGTCATCAACATCAATGTCGGGAGCATAAAACCGATTAAAAAGCACCACTCCTGGAACATGCAATTTTTGAATAAATCCAAGAAGATTTGTAAAATGAGATCCTAATTTAAATGCAAACGGTATTTTTATCGTACTTTTTAATTTCTGAGCTAACTCAAAATATATATTTTCATATTTATCGGCAGAAGCATTCCTGTCATTAGGTAATAAAAATACATTAATCTCAATGGCATCGGCTCCTGCTTCTTCAATACTCTTTGCAAATCCTGTCCATTCTTTTGATGTTACACAATTAATACTTGCAATTATTGGAATTTTAACTTCTTCTTTTGCTTTTTTTATCAAATTCAAATATTCCTGAACTGTATTATTTTTAACATAGTAATTTACATAATCCCATGCTTCAGGAGAATCAGATCCATTGGCTAAATTACCAGCTTCAAATTTAATTTGTTCTTCGAAAATTGATTTTAATACAATTGCCCCAGCTCCTTTTTCTTCTAGCTTTTTAATCTTCTCAATTGAACTAGTAAGGCCTGAACTTCCTACTATCACAGGATTTTTAAGTTTCAATCCTAAATAAGTGGTTTCTAAATGACTCATAATTGATGTTAATTTATTTTATCTACTGTATATAATTTCGTGCACCAAATAGCAAACTTCCTATCCTAACCATTGTAGCACCTTCTTCAATGGCTATTTTGTAATCGCCCGACATTCCCATAGAAATTTCTGTAAAATCACTATTTGGAAGGTAAGTATTTTTAAGCTGATTAAAGATATAAACTAATTCCTTAAATTCAGATCGAATTAAATCCAGATCTTCTGTATACGTTGCCATTCCCATTACACCACAAATGCATACATTTTTTAAGTTTTCAAATTCTTCTGAACTTAAAAACTCATTCGCTTCAACTAAATCCAAACCAAATTTAGTTTCTTCTTTTGCGATGTGAAACTGTAAAAGACAATTTATTTTACGTTTTTTCTTTTCACCTTCTTTATTAATAACTTGCAATAATTTAAAGCTATCAACACCATGAATTAATGAAACAAATGGAGCAATATATTTTACTTTATTGCTTTGCACATGTCCAATCATATGCCACTCAATATCTTTTGGTAGTGCGTGATATTTATCAACTAACTCCTGAACTTTATTTTCTCCGAATATTCTATGTCCTGATTGATAGGCTTCAAGTATTGTTTCAACTGATTTTGTTTTAGAAACTGCAATCAATTTTACGTTTGATGGAATTTCATTCGTTAAAAAATACTTTATATTATCAGAAACACTCATTATGACAGCATTTAAAAAACTGATTGAAATTAATTCCAAATGTAATAAAAAAGTTTTTGCCTAAAAAAGATAAAGGTCAGGTTTAATAAAGTAAAATACAAAAAAGGGAGATTAAAAAATAATCTCCCTAAGTTCTCATAAAAAATATGTTAGTTAAATCTCCCTCCCCTTTGGAAACTACTCTTTATACACAAAT
>DMBU01000113.1 GCA_003446015.1 Bacteroidales bacterium
TTAAAAACTCCGATTGAATAAAGCGGTTTAATTCTCTGTTTAAGTCTTCTCTTGGTATCGTTTTCTCGAAACCTCCCAAGGTTCTTTTAGATATGCTATTTAATGTAAATTGTGATAATTGGTTTATGGCTGATTTGTTGGCATTTTGTTTATCAATTTTATCTGACTTATTCTTAGAGTTAATAAGAATAAAATTTTGAAAATCTTTTTCGCCACAAAAGATAGCTAATGTATCTAAATTATAACTCGATAAATTTGATTTGCAGGGAAGTAATCCAAAAAAACGCCGTAGTGTTGATGCACTAATAGTACGGTTTGTTGCCAGATGTATTTCTTTCGACAGAAAATTGCAATCCTTGGCTGTATTTACTGTTTTATTGTATTTGCTTCGTGTTTTATCCCTTAACAGATTATCCATCAAATAATTATTTTTTCTAAAAGTAGATAAATGATTGAGAGTATCATGCAATTTCTAAACAAAAAGCATTAAAAATAAANNTTAGTCGTTTCTAGTGGTAATTTATCGTTTCAAACTGAACAGGGAACCTATGAAAATATATGCAATTTTATGAATGTTGAACCGTAAAGTATTTTCTTCTTAAGATTAAAAGTTGAAAAATCCTTTGAAAAAAGTTCTTTCGGTCAAAAATAAAAAGTATTAAAAATAAAAAAATGATAAAACTTTCAAATTCATTAAACAATTCAAAACAAGGTGTGAAAAGGTACTTTAATTAATGCCCGGCCATACTGTATATAAAAAATATGCGGTTTAGTAGTAAAATAAAGAGTTGTAGCCCGCTTCAACATCATAGCTTTTTGAAGTGAATTATAACGTAATCGCCTACTTTTCATTTACAAAACGTTAACGTTAAGGTGACCATTAAAGCAAGAAAACAAATTAGCGAAGCTTAGTTTTAAACCAATAAAACAGAAAAATGAAAACAGAAATTGCAGAAGTAAATTCCGTAAAAACATTCACTAATCGTTAATTTTTAACTAAATGACAACGTTACTAACTCTAATTGATAACAATTTAAAATATACAATTATGACTAAAAATTTAATTTTATTGGCATTATGCTTATTGTACTATTCTGCAATTAGTCAAAATACTAAGGTATACAGTGGTGATTATAGATTAAGTTCAATGGATGCCATCGGGACTGCTAAGTACAGTTATTATGATAATGAAACTTACCAACGTATTTACCATGGTGATTTTACTTTATCTGTTAGTAAATCGTATCTTACTTCATGTGTTATTACCGGTAAATTTAAAAATGATTTAAGAGATGGCAAATGGGTTATTAAAGGTAGCATGGGTTATCCGTACAATTTTGATTTTATATCGAATTTGAATTACTTAAATGGTCAACCAAATGGAATATGGTCTACAACAGTTACAAAAAACGGTAAAATCATTCAATCTGACAAACGTACTTTAAGTAATGGCTTGTTAATTGACACATATGAGTTTTCCGACTCTGATAAGAAAAGCAAAATGCTTATAAAACTTGATAAAGATGGTGTTTTTATGGAATCCGAAATGATCCAAAATGCAGAAATTCAATCTATTTCAAAATTTAAAGCGGGTTATAGAATTCTAAGGGTTGAAAAGAATATACAGACTGGTGAGAGCACTATTAATGATGTTCCTGGCGAAAAGACATTAGAAATCCTGACGAAAATTGAGTACTATTCAAAAAACTTCCCAGATAGTTTACAAGATCTACCTTATAAATTAGAAAAAAGCTCGGTTATTGGCGCTTGGGGTGATTATCTTGATGTACCTTATCTACATACCTTTACCAAAGATATTCGAGGTGCGGTTTTATATGATGGTCATCAATGTTTTGGTTTATATGAAACAAAATTAGTTGCACAAAAAACACGGGAACAGCTAAGGATTGAAGAAGAGAATAGAATTGCTGAGCAAAAAGCTGAAGAAGAAAGAAAAATTGCTGAACAAAAAGCTGAAGAAGAAAGGTGGATTGCCGCACAAAAAGCTGAACAAAAAAAGCAAAGACTCTTATACGAGAAATCTAAGATAATTGATATTAAAACATTTGATAACGCTCTTTATCAGACTATTTTAAATGAACTTAACGCTAATTGCAGCTTGTTTTTAAAAGACTTAATTCTCAATCAGTATCAAAAAGATATACATTTTTCGTTTTCTGTTGTTTTTACTTGGTTTCCCAAAGAAGAAAAAGCTATGCAATCGACTTACCCAGACCAACCAAATTTGCTGCCCGCTACATTAGCTAAAAATGTTACTCCATACCTATATTATCAAACTAAATATATTTTTGATAAGGTAAGCAGTGGTATTAAAAATGAAATAGAAATACCAGATTCGTTTGACAAGGTATTTGAAATCAATAAATTGGCAAATATCGAGAAAGTATTTGAAGGGGAAAAATTCAAAATGATACTCATCACATCATGCGAAGGGATTAAGATTGACTATGATGAATTCCTATTGGAAGGAATAAAAGTTAGTAAAGAAAAGGAAATCACTTGGGAAGAAGGATTTCCTGATAATATGAAGAAAATACTTGAAGAAAAAATTAAGCAATTGGAAAAAGGGAAGTATACATTAAGGTGCTTTATTGCTAAACTGAATGAAAGCGTTGTAGATGTGAAATTTATAATATTGAAGTAAATTTATAAAGCGAACTTTTCCGTCTTCCTCTGAGGCAAAATACAATTACGAAATTAATTATTGCCATAGAGACTTTAAGCCACTCTGATAAAATAAGCGGGTAAAAATTCAATACAATGAGTGTATTCGAAAATAAATCTAAAGGTAGGGTAATATGGATGTGATTGGCTGTGATGAGAAAGAGTACCATATTTGAAAATCGTATACAAATTTTACATGTAAAAATTAAGTGAGATATGATTCAAACGACATAGAAATAAATGAAAATCTAAATAAAGGTGAAGGTAAAGGTAAATACCTAAAAAGTTACCAAAATAAAAAATCTTTAATAATATGTACAACGAACAACTCGAAAAACTTATTGAGATGGCTCTCATGGATGGTGAGCTAACCGAAAAAGAAAAACAAATTCTTTATAAAAAAGCCGAATCTTTTGGTGTTGACCTTGATGAATTTGAAATGGTGCTTGATGCAAAATTATTTGAAAAACAACAGAGCAAAAAGAAAGCAGAAGCACCTGTTTCGGCAGCACCGAAATCTGATAAGTATGGAGATGTAAAAAAATGTCCAGCTTGTGGGGCAATGGTGCAGGCCTTTCAAACCAAATGTCCTGATTGTGGCCATGATTATAGCAATATTGAAGCTAATGCCTCCGTTCAAAAATTATTTAAATTGCTTAATGAGGCTGAAAATGAAAGAAAAGATGATGGAGTTTCAGTAGGTAAAGTAATTGGTGGGGTACTTGGGAAAATGTATGGGATAGGAGGTGGCGATAAAATTAATGCTAAGAAGAAAACAATAATATCAAATTTTCCAATACCAATGTCCAAAGATGATATTTTAGAGTTCCTATCGTTAGCTTTACCAATGGCAAAGAAAAAAGGAAATCTCTTTACAAAAGATAATGAAGAAAATAAAGCTCATAATGATCTAGCTCCAACTTGGAAATCAAAATGTGAACAGATAGTTATGAAAGCAAGATTTTCAATGAAAGAGGATAAAAAAATTCTTGAAGAAGTAAGTAATTATGCTAGAGAATTAGGAATTAAATAAATATTAACTCATGAATGATAAATTGAAACAACTTGCTGATTATGCACTTGCAGATGGGCAAATAACAGACAAGAAATTACATGTACTTTATAAAAAGTGTGATGAACTTGGTGTTGACCATGATGTACTTAATAAGTATTTGTCAAATCATAATAAAGCACAAGATAAATCAATTCCGCTCGAAGAATCTACGATTTCAGCTGAACTTGAGAATGCAATTCAAAAATTAGATGCAATTACGGTTGAAATAAAGACGGCACCTAAAGTATCTCAATTTTCTATTCAATTCAGAATAGCAGCTATTGTAATGACTTTTGGTATATTTCATATTATATCGTATCCATCCGACCAACCCA
>DMBU01000053.1 GCA_003446015.1 Bacteroidales bacterium
TTTTGTTCGTAAGGATCGACTATTTAAACAAATAGTACATAACTGGACAAAAACGTCCATAATCGTACAATTTATTAGATTCATATAAATGTGTTAAGTGTCACATAATCAAATTTATGTAGACTTTGGAATATGGTTTGATTTACAACATCGGACCATTAAATATTTATAATATGTTTAAACATAACCTTATAATTGCTTTGAGGAATATTCTTAAATATTGGAATTATTCCCTAATTAATATTGGTGGATTAGCTATTGGATTAGCTAGTTTTATCTTTATTATTCTATACATAGATGACGAATTAAAATACGATAAATATCACGAAAATGCTGATAGAATTTATCGTGTTAATCGTTTATATAATAGTAACGATGTTGATGAAGATGCTGCAGCTACATCTTTTCCTGCAGGCCCAACGTTGGTACTTGACTATCCAAACATTGTTAAAAATCAGGTTAGATTCTTTAATCAGTTAAGAAATCAATGGTTTTTCGATTATCAGAAAAACGAAGAAGAAGTAATTCGCTTTAATGAACCTCATTTTATGCTTGCAGACTCCACTGTTTTCGATATTTTTACATTTCCTTTTATTGAAGGTGATCCAAAAACAGCATTAAATAATCCAGGAACAATTGTAGTAACAGAGTCAACTGCAAAAAGATATTTTGGTGATGAGCCAGCCATTGGAAAGGTTTTAAGAGTAGAAGAAGGCTTAAATTTTGAGGTTACCGGGGTTATAAAAGATTTGCCAACTCAATCTCACATGAGAATTGATATTCTTGGTTCGTTAAATACCTTCCGACAATTTAATCCAAATGGACAATTCCCGCAAACATGGATATGGAATCCTTGTTGGACATATGTTTTGTTGCAGGATGGAATTGATGTGAAAATGTTAGATGAAAAGTTCCCTGAGTTTTACGAAAATCATTATACCGACTTACGCGATGCAGAAGTTACATTATATACTCAGGCACTCACAGATATTCATCTTAAGTCGCATCATGTTTATGAGATGCACCCGAACAGTAATATCATATATGTTTATATTTTATCGATAGTTGCTGCAATCATTTTAATATTAGCATGCATTAACTTTATGAATCTGGCTACAGCAAGTTCTGCCGGCAGAGTCAAGGAAATTGGTATCAAGAAAGTTTTTGGGAGTCAGAAAAAAAGCTTAATCTTTCAGTTTTTAGGTGAAGCTGTTGTGCAAAGCTTTTTTGCTATGTTAATTGCAATTTTAATTGTAGAACTTTTACTTCCTGGTTATAATAATTTTACTGGCAAAAACATAACACCTTCATTTTTGGTTGAACTAAAAATCCTGGGATTTATTCTAGGAGTTGCATTTGTTGTGGGATTAATTGCTGGTACTTACCCTGCTTTTGTTCTTTCATCATTTCAACCCTTAAAAGTTCTTAAAGGAGCTTTAAAAAGTGGCGCTAAATCAGGAACTGCCCGAAAAATTCTTGTGGTTATTCAATTCTCAATTTCCATAAGTCTGATTATTGGGAGCTTAGTCGTATTTTCCCAATTAAAATTTTTACGTAATGCTGAATTGGGATTTAAAAAAGATCATATTATAAATATCCAAAGGGTTGGACAATTGTTTAGAAATCACGAAGCTTTTAGGCAAGAATTGTTAAGTCATAAAGATATTGATTATGTTACTGGTGCTGAAGATTATTTAGGCATTAATCATAATACCCGCGATTATGAGGTTGAAGGACTAACACCTGGTCAACGATTTTATATCCCGACTTTTATGGTAGATTGGGATTTTATTGAAACTTTTGATATTAAGGTTGTTGAAGGTCGTGCATTTTCAAGAGAGTTTCCAAGCGATACTGTCAATGCAGTTATGATCAATGAAACTATGGCTAAAGATTTAGGGTGGACAAACGAAGAGGCTATTGGCAAAAGAATTACCTCTCGTGATGGTGATGAAAGAGTTATTGGAGTTTACAAAGATTTTAACGCCATGTCACTGCATCGTCCTGTAAATAAATTTATACTGGATATGTTCCGTCGACCAGAAGTATTTGCAAGAGTTATATCCATTAAATTTAGTTCTGATAATTACCAGGAAGTACTAAAACATATTGAAAAAACCTGGAACGAATTTGTTCCTACGCGTCCATTTGAATATCAGTTTTTTGATCAGCAGTTGGATGAATTATATAAAGATGAATTAAAATTTGGAAGGTTCTCTGTAATGCTTACCATTTTGGCAATTATTATTGCTAGTATGGGATTGGTGGGATTAACATCATTCCTGGCTGAACAGAGAACTAAAGAGATAGGTATTAGAAGAGCTTTGGGTTCTTCTACAGGCGCTATTATAGGCTTAATGGCCAAAGAGTTTTTATGGCTTTTACTTGTTGCCAATGCTATTTCATGGCCAATAACATACTATTTCACTACAAATTGGTTAGAAAGTTACTCAAAACATATTTCAACAAACTGGGGAATATATTTCCTCTCTGGTTTATTTACTCTTATGATTGCAATGCTTATTATAACCTATAGAGCGTATCGAACAGCAATGTTAAATCCGGCTAAAACATTGAGGTACGAATAAAATAAAAACTTTGCGACAAATCAATGAATGAAATATATATGACAAGCAATATTTAAGTAGTAAAAGAGTTGCCACGCAAAGTGCACAAAGTATATCACAAGAAACGCAAAGAGGACATTCTGAACTCTTTGCGTTTTTCTTTGCGTGAAATAATTTTAAATAGTTAATTTTAAGAATGTTAAATGCATTGGTTGCTTACAAACAGTTATACTTATAGTAACGTCAGTTCGATATAAGACTAAGACTAAACAGATGGTAGTAAGGCCCTTTATTATCTTAGGCATCAAGGGATCAAGATATGAGTATCAAGATTCAAGACAAAACATCCTTTTCTTGATACTTGGAGCTTGATACTTTTTAATAAGTAACTATCAAGTGTTTGACATGCAAGGGTTTAATAAAAGCAGATTGTCGAACTCAGGTTATAATAAGATCTATTTTAGATTTCATTCATTTAAAATATCTGACAAAAATTTAATCTTTTGAATTATTACTGTCACAATTTCCGAATTTAGTTAGTGGCACACATATTGATATGTAGATAAATGTATATATCAAATATTATTAACTTATAAAGTATAAAAGTATGTTAATTACTAACTTAAATCATGTTGAGAGTGCTGATCAACATAAGAAAATCCTGGAAGAAAACGAAAATATAATGATCTGTTGTGGAAGAATGGGTCCAATGTGCTTACCGGTGTATGACGTAATGGATGAACTTCAGGATACATACAAACACGTAAAATTCTTTGATATGGATTTTGATAGCGCTGATGCTCATGTTATTAAAAGTGCGCCAGAGTGTTCAGGATTTATGGGATTACCATTTACCATGTATTATAAAAATGGAAAAGTGGTTAAGGCAACTACAAGTATTCAAAACATGCAGCAGGTTTCTTCGATACTTGACGAGCAATTTGGTAAACCCGAATAAAATGTATAGTTAAAAAACTTATGGAAGATATTTATGATGTAATCATACTAGGAGCAGGGCCTGCAGGATTATCTGCAGGCATTTATGCTTCGAGGGCTAAACTTAAAACACTTATTTTAAATGAAGGAACAATTGGCGGACAAGTTATACTTACGCACGAAATAGCAAATTACCCGGGTGTAGAAACCACAAACGGGTTTCAGCTAATTAATATAATGAAAAAGCAAGCCAAAGATTTTGGTTGCATTATAAAAGCAAATTTAACTGTAAAGGGTATCAATCTTTCAAGTAAGATTAAGGAAATTGAAACAGATTCCGGAGATATTTATAAAGCTAAAACTATTATTTTAGCAACAGGCGGAAAACCAAGGTATCTAAATATTCCCGGAGAAGATGAATTTAAAGGTAGAGGAGTGTCGTATTGTGCAACTTGCGATGGTGAATTTTTTACGGGTAAAGAAGTGGTTGTAGTAGGTGGAGGAAATTCAGCAATAGAAGAATCTGTATCCCTGGCAAAATATGCGGGTAAAATAACAATCGTTCATCAATTTGATCACTTTCAGGCTTTGCCTTATTATGTCGAAATGGCAAAAAAGAATCCAAAGATTCATTTTAGAATGAATTCAGAGCTTCGTGAAATTAGCGGAGAATCTTCTGTTAAGTTGGTTAAAATCGAAAATCTATCTAATAATCATTTATCAGAATTAAATACAGATGGTATATTTGTTTTTATTGGGTATGTTGCTAACATAGAAGGACTTAAAAATCTTGTTGAGATTAATTCTAAAGGAGAAATTATCGTTGATCACAACATGAAAACAAATGTTGAAGGTGTTTATGCAGCTGGAGATTGTATCGCCAAACGTTACAGGCAGGTAACAACTGCTGTAGCAGATGGTACAATTGCAGCATTAAGTGTTAGCGATTATTTAATGAATCAAAATTACATCAATTAGCGTTTGTAATATTAAGTTGATATAATTTATTGATTAAAGCAGGATTTCCGAGTTTCGTCTCGTATTCCGCATAAATCATCAGATCATCCTTTTTAGAACCACCTCTTGTTAACATATATTCAATGATGGCAGTTCCTGATTGGTTAGTTGTTATAGGATATAAATATTTAACATTTTCGGTTGATGTTTTTTCTTCAAAAAATTGCACTTTATTTGCTCTTTTTGAAAGTTTTATCTTTAGAATAAACTTATCTTCAATTCTCAAATTATCAAGAGCTTCAATTAATATTGTTGTATTTTCTGGGATTATTTTTCCTTTCTTATCATATTCTTTTGTTCCTGTAACTAGATCACCATTTTTATAAGGTATTTCAGCTTGTAGTTTGCCATTTTCATAATATATTTTTCGAATCCCATGCATTTTACCATTCAAATATGGTGTTACCCTATAAGCTTGTCCGTTTTTGTAGTACCAAATCGTTTCACCTTCTTTGATGTTATTAACATAGTTTACAATAGTATGTATTTCTCCTGTAGGATAATATTTCCTGGCAGGACCGTTTTTCTTGTTATCAATTATTGTAATTTCTGATTTTAAAGCTCCACTTTTCTCGTAATAAGATTTTATAAGGGTTGGACCATTTTTTTCTGAATCAGACTGTTTAATTTCCTTTTGTATGTATTGACATGAGTAGGATATTGTCAGTAAAAGTAAAATCAGTGTCTTATAAAGTCTCTTCATTAATGTATTTTTGTTTAGTCTGAGTTTATTGATTATTTACTAAAAAAGTTAAAATATTTAAGAACTAACTTAAAGTATTATGGTTTTAGTTCTTTTAAAAACAATTTAATTAATTGCCTGTTTTAGTATTGATTCTATTGATTTATTATTTTAAGTTTATATCCCAATTTATTATCGAATAAAGGTATGAAAAACACAGCAATAATTTTGATTTTTCTTTTAGCTGGATGCACTTCCAAACAACATGTTGCTAATAATCAAAATAGTGAAATGAATTCAAAATTAATTGAAATCAACATTACTCAAGGCGAAAATCTCACATTTATTATAAAGAATATTTCAGAAGAATCAGTAAAAATTTATCAACCTGAAAGATTAAAAATAGAAAAATTTGTAGATGGATCATGGGTGAAATTGAGAATATTACCATGCCCTTGTGGAGCACCATGTGCACGACCTCCTGAATTCATAGATATTCCTTCTGGTCAAAGTCATTATTATTCATGGAATAAAAATGAAAGTTGGTGTGGTGATAAAAACGAATCAGGTATACCTGAAACAAAAAGGATGATTGTTGAATCAGGCAAATATAGGATTGGGATATTATTCAGTATTGAGAATGGTAAACAGGAGCTTTTATATAAAGAATTTAAAATTTAAATATATACATTATGAAAAAATTAACATTTCTAGTTTTATTAACTATTGTATCAACTTTTGTTTTTTCACAAAATTGGAAAGAACAGTTTTATTCCCCTAATGATGTAAAGGGAGGAAGTAATTTTTATGAAATTCAGGATGATTTTAATGAATATTGGCTTCCATATAATGTAAAAGGTGGATATTATTATGAAAATGGAGAAAAACACAAAGCAGCTGGTTGGAAGCAATTTAGACGATGGGAGTGGTATTGGGAAACTAGAATAAATAGAAAAACAGGGGAGTTTCCTGAAATTAATTTAATGAAAATTCAAGATGAATTTATAAGTACAAAAAATTCAAAAGCCGATGAATCAAATTGGATTAACATGGGACCTAATAGTTCAGATGGAGGATATGCAGGAATTGGCAGAATAAATTGTATCACTTTTCATCCTACCGATAATAATACATTTTGGATAGGGGCACCATCAGGTGGCCTTTGGAAAACAATTGATGGAGGAAGCACCTGGGAAACATTAACCGATACTTTGCCAATTATTGGAGTTAGTGAAATTGTTTTAGCGAATGATTATGAAACTTCCAAAACAATTTATGTTGCAACAGGCGATAGGGATGGTGGTGATAATTACTCCATTGGAGTATTAAAATCTACTGATGACGGAGTAACCTGGACAACTACCGGATTAAGTTTTAATGTTTCAAGTCAATATAGAATTACCAGGTTATTAATGCACCCAACCAATTCTGATACTATGTATGTGAGTACAAATGGAGGCGTTTATAAGACAGATGATGGATGGAATAGTTGGACAGAAGTAATTTCTAGTGGAATATTTTTTGATGTGGAATTTAAACCGAATTGCGAAGATACTGTTCTTTATGCTGCAAAATATAATTATGCTGGGGCACCTGAATTATATAAATCAACCGATGGAGGGGATAATTGGAACTCTGAATTTTCTTTTCCAACCTTAGCAACAAGAGTGGAACTTGATGTTGCCAGGTCTGATTCAACAATCGTTTATGCTATTGCAAGCACTCAAAATGGAGGATTAGAAGGAGTATATAAATCAGAAAATAGCGGTTTGGATTTTACTAAAGTATTTGATGGTACTACTTCTGGCAATAATCTTTTAAACTGGCATATGAGTGTTGGAGATACAGATAATAGTGGACAAGGGACTTACGACCTTACTCTTTCTGTATCTCCGGCAGATGAAAATCATTTATTTTTAGGTGGAGTAAATACTTGGGAATCAACAGATGGAGGAGTTAATTGGACCTTGAATAATCATTGGTATGGTGGTTTTAGTGCTGCAGAGGTTCATGCTGATAAGCATTATATGGAATATCAGGATGAAAATACTTTTTTCGAAGCAAATGATGGAGGTATTTACAAAACTACTGATAATGGTGTAACATGGGAAGATTTAACAGATGGTATGGTGATAAGCCAAATTTATAAACTTGGTGTGTCTCAAACAGTTGTAAATGAGGTAATAACCGGATTACAAGATAATGGAAGTAAGCTCACTGAATCAAGTATCTGGTACGATGTTAAAGGAGGCGATGGTATGGAGTGTATTATTGATTATACCGATGAAACTGTTCAGTATGCCACCTACGTTTATGGCCAGATTGATAGAACACTGGATCATTGGTCATCTCGTGTTGATATAACTGCAAATATGCCAAATGGTGAAGAGGAAAATGGAGCCTGGGTAACACCTTATATTATCGACCCGGATGATAACCAGACAATTTATTTAGGTTATGAAGATGTCTGGAAAACTACAAATAGAGGAACCTCATGGACAAAAATTTCCAATTTAGCATTGTCCAATAAAATAAGATCTATGGCAATAGCACCATCCGATCATAATACAATATATATAACAGATTTTGATAACTTTTATAAAACAAATAATGGAGGAGCTTCCTGGAATAATATAACTGCAAATCTTCCATCAACTTCAAATAGTATTACATATATTTCAGTAGATGCTGGTGACCCATTACATCTATGGATTACTTATGGTGGTTATGATGCTGTAAAAGCATATGAATCATTGAATGGAGGAACTTCATGGACAAATATTTCAACAGGATTACCTCAGGTTCCTGCAAATACAATAATCCAGAATAAATTATCTAGAACGCAGCAATTATATGCCGGAACTGATATTGGTGTGTTTTTCAAAGAGGGTGAGGCTGATTGGACTTTGTTTAGTAATAATTTACCATCTGTTATTGTTACCGAACTTGAAATCTATTATAATCAAACAACTCCTGAAAATTCAATTCTTTATGCTAGTACATACGGTAGGGGACTATGGAAATCTAATTTAGCAAGTTTTGAAAAAGTAGCTTTACAAGTAAGCGGAATAAGTGGAATTTATTATGTTTCAGATGATAGTACCGCATTAATAGATATTTCATATACGATTAATGAAACCTATACTTCAAATACATTTACTGCATATTTATCTGATGAAACTGGTAATTTTATCTCTGAAGTGGAAATTGGTAACTTAGTTTCTGATGCCGCAGGAACAATTCATGGAACAATACCTACAGGAACGGTATCAGGAACCGGTTATAAATTAAGAGTTAAATCGTCGAGCCCTGTTTTTGAAAGTGATGCAAGTAATGCATTTGAGATTGTTTTAGATAATGTAGTGCCCACAGTTAATATTAGTTCAACTGAAAGTGGAACTACCTCTGCTAGTCCCTTTGATGTTAGTATAACTTTTAGCGAAAAAGTATTTGACTTTATAGAATCAGACATTACATTAAGTAATGCAACGGTGTCAGATTTTGATGATTCAACAGCACCTGTATATGTTGTGAGTATTTTACCAACAGCTGGGGGTGATGTTACAATTGATGTTCCTGAAAATGTTGCTTCAGATTCGATTGGAAACAAAAATACGGCAGCTACTCAGTGGTCAATAACTTATACCCCAACTGGAATTGGTAAACTAAAGGAGTATGGAATAAATATTTATCCAAATCCTTCAAACGGGAAATTTACAATTGAAACAGCCAATAAAAATGCATCAGATTTATCTGTATTTGATTTATCGGGGAAAGTTGTTTATAAGGGATCTTTAAATAACAAATCAAATGAGATTGATTTAAGCGGATTGGCAAAGGGAATTTATATTCTTCAATTGAACATAAAATCAGAAACTATATCTGCACGGATATCAATAAAATAAACTGGAAATATTTTTTTAATTCAAAGGCCTTCATCTATTTGAAGGCTTTTGTATTTATAAACTATATTTTTTGAATTGTAGAAACCAAAGCTAAAAAAGGATTAAATTTGCGACTCGAAATGATGTATTTAAATAGTTATTATCTTAAAATCAATCGATTCAAAACAGAGAACTATGATAAACATACAGTATAAAGATAAGATAGCTTTAATAACAAAAAATGAAAGCTACACCTATCAACAATTTTTTGCTAAAGTAAATCAATTTTCAAAACTTTTCGAAGGTAAAAGCTATCAGAAAATAGCCATTCATGCAGAGAATCGTGAGGATTGGGTATTTGCTTTTTATGCAGGTTGGAAGAATAATTGTATTGTTGTTCCCATTGATTTTTTATCATCTGTTGATGATGTTTCATATATTCTAAATGACTGTGTGCCTGAACTTATATTTATTAGCTCAGAAACTGCTCCCAAAATCGATAGAATCTTATCTAAGCTATCTTACAAACCCCAAATCATAAATTTCGATGAATTTAAGATTGAATCTGATGATTCTGAATTCAAATGGAATGTTCCAAAAGATAAGGAAGATACAGCTGTAATTATATATACTTCAGGAACAACAGGAAGTCCAAAAGGAGTAGAGCTATCCTATAAAAACCTGTTAGCGAATATCGATGCAGTTACCGAAAAAGTAAAAATTTTTACAAAAGAAAGACAAACACTGCTATTATTGCCTTTGCATCATATTTTCCCTCTTGCAGGTTCAATGTTGGCTCCTTTAGCAGTTGGTGGAACAATTGTAATGGCTCCATCGATGCAATCCTCCGATTTGCTTGAAACTCTCAAGAATAATAAGGTTAATATAATGATTGGTGTTCCAAGATTATATGATTTATTATACAAAGGTTTAAAAACAAAAATCTATGCTTCTGGAGTTGGTAAAATAGTATTTAATATTGTAAAGGCCCTACATTCTAAGAAAGTAGCTAAGAAACTATTAAAAAAAGTACACGATGGTTTAGGAGGTCATCTTGAGATTTTAGTAGCTGGCGGAGCGGCTTTAAACAAAGAAACCGGATCATTCTTTAAAGCTTTGGGATTTGAAGTTCTCGAAGGATATGGAATGACAGAAGCATCACCAATGATTACCTTTACCCGGCCCGGAAAGATGAGAATAGGATCTCCCGGTCATACTTTACCCGGATTATTAGTTGAAATCCGCGATAATGAGATTTGTGCAAAAGGCGATAACATCATGAAAGGCTATTACAATCGCCCGGAAGAAACCGCTGATGTTATAAAAGATGGATGGTTGTATACCGGCGATCTTGGGAGGTTTGATAAAGATGGTTTTTTGCATATTACAGGAAGAAAAAAGGAAATCATTGTTTTACAAAATGGCAAAAATATTAATCCTGTTGAGTTAGAAGAAAAGCTTGAGAAATTGGAATATATAAAAGAGGCTGGTGTATTTGTTAAAAATGATAAGTTACATGCAGTTATTTCTCCTGATTACGAAATTTTATCTAAAAATGAAATTAAGGATCCTCAAGGCTTTTTTAAAAAAGAATTAATGCCTGATTTTAATAAGGAATTGACTTCATATAAACGAATTATGAAATATTCCTTAATTAATCAAGAAATACCCAGAACACGACTGGGTAAAATTCAACGTTTTAAATTAGAAGAATTATTTGAAAGTCCTGTTAAAGAAGCAAAAAACGCAGAAGATCTTCCTGTTTCTGAAGAATATGTAGTAATAAGAACTTTTATCGAAAGTCAGGTTGACATGACCATTTCTCCCGAAGATAATCTGGAATTTGATATAGCACTCGACTCATTAGGGAAAATTACCTTGATTGATTTTATTGAAAGAACCTTTGGGGTAAAAATAGAAGAAGAAAACCTCTTTAAATTCCCTTCAGTAAGAAACATGGTTGATCACATTCGTGAACATAAAATATTTCATAACCTCGAAATGCCAAACTGGTCGGAAATTCTTAAGGAAAAGATACAGTTAAAATTACCAAAGTCGTGGCCAACATTGCCTTTTTTCATTAAATCGTCGCGAAATTTCTTAAAAATTTATTTTAGATTTAAAAGTAAAGGGCATAACGATCTGCCCGAAGGACCTGCAATTATCACTCCTAATCATCAAAGTTTTTTTGATGCCTTATTTGTTACGGCACATCTGAAGAGAAAAACAATAAAAGAAACATATTTCTATGCTAAACGAAAGCATGTAAAAACGAAGTTGTTTAGATTTTTAGCTGGTAAGAACAATATTATTGTTATGGATTTAAATAATGATTTAAAAGAGTCTATACAAAAAATGGCGGCAGTGCTTAAATCTGGCAAGAAAATTATGATATTCCCGGAAGGTACACGATCTAAAAATGGTGAACTGGGTGAATTTAAAAAGACTTTTGCAATTTTAAGTAAAGAGTTAAATGTTCCGATAATACCAGTTGCAATAACGGGTGCTTATAAAGCCTTGCCTGTAGGATCGAAATTCCCAAGACCATTTACAAAAGTTAGAGTAAAGTATTTGGAAGCTATTTACCCTGAGGATCATACATTTGAAACCTTAATTGAAAAAGTTAAAGCGTCCATTAAAGATGCGGTTTAATTTCGATTAAATTGTTGAAGCAAATATTGGTTTTATTTTTAAAAACTCTATAAAACCATTTGTAGTGCATACTACAATAGTATTATTACTTAAAACAATTGGAGTAGCAAATATTTTGCCTTTAGTTTTGTATTTCCCAAGTAGAACTCCTTGAGGTGAGAAAAAATATAAGTATTTATCGTAGGATCCAACAATAACAGTTCCGTCGGATAATGCAACAGGCGAAGAGATAATTTTTTTCTGAGTTTTAAACTTTTTAAATAAGGTTCCATCAGGTTTTAAAAAGTAAATAAATCGATCAAACGATCCAAAAACAATTTTTGAATCTTCAGTTTTTAATGGTGTTCCGTGAATTCTTCCTTTGGTTTTAAAAGCAGAAACTGTGTTTCCATCGGTATTGCATATATATAAGTTTTTGTCGTACGAGCCAACAGCAAAGCTATTCTGTTCTAACTGAGTTGGAGCAGAATGCATAATCCAACCCTTGGTTTTTATTTTTGATATTAAGGCATTGTCGTTGCCGAATATATATAAATGTTTATCATTAGACCCTATCACAAGTTTGTCATTATCAATAATATTAGGAGAACCATGTACCCATTTTCTTACTGGATATATATGACTGGTACTATCTGATTTATCAAAGAAAATAACCCCCTTTTTATTCGTTCCAAAAACCAATAATCGATTTGGTAATTCAATGATAGAGGTAAACATAGATCCATTTCCCGGTTTAATTTTATCTTTTAACTCTCCCTTTTCATTAAAAAAATAAATAAATCCATCATAAGAACCTATGGCAATTGAACTATCCAGCAGTATAGAAGGTGAAGCATGAACCCATCCATCGGTTTCATATTTTGAAATAAGATCACCTTCAGATGTAAAAAAGTAAATGCTTTTATCATGAGAACCAACAATAACATGATCATTCCATGTTGCAACAGGCGATGAGTAAATAGCCTTGTTGGCTTTAAACGAACTAACTAATTGAACATATTCTGAATTAAGCACGGGATCTCCGGCAAATGAACCTTTGGGTATCAAATAAACGATAATAAACAATAATGAAATTACTAAAGTAAATAGTAAGTTTCTTTTAATCATGCTGTTAATATAAATTGATTGCTATCCCGATTATAGATAAACTTAATTAAAAAAAACAAAATTCGGAAGAGATATCAAAATAAAAATTAAAATTACGCAACCTAAATTCATACTTTCCCGTCTATAATTCAGAATGATTAAGCAGTTGAAAGGATGAGACCAATTTTTAAAGTATTAATTTTTATTACATTTCTTTTTTATTTTTCTTGTGAAGAAGCAGAAAATGAATTTCTAACAAATTCCTCCGATATTATTTCTATAGAATATGGAACGTCATTTGGTAATTGTGTAGGTTACTGCATAAATAGCATTGAGATTTCCGGAACGGACATAATGTATAGTGCAGTTGGATGGACTACTCTTGATAAAGTCCCTGATATTCATATTTCAGGAGTTATTCCTCAGGAAGACTGGAACAAGCTAGTTAGCAAAATAGACCTTGTCATATTCCGAAATATGGATGAGATAACAGGTTGCCCCGATTGTGCCGATGGTGGAGCTGAATGGATTCAAGTTACTACAGATAAGTTCGTTCATAAAGTTACTTTTGAATATAATAATGAGCCTGAAGGATTTAAAAATTACATAGGAGATCTTAGAGTTTTTATGCAACAATATCTGGAGCAAGTTAATTAACTAATTATATCTCTAAATAATTTTTAAGAAGCAAATAAATAATAAGATATAGGATTCTGGCATAATTCATAATTGGATTATGCTTTTTTTATTATATTTAAAATTCAATTAATTAAAAATATGGTTATCAACTATACCCCAATAGGGATAATAAAAACCCCATTTAAGAAAAAAGAAGGGATGCCAATTCAACCAACTGGTGCGCCAGGAGTTAAAGGAGAAATTGAAATTTACGATGAGTTTAAGGACGGGCTAAAAGATTTAGATGGATTCTCACATATCATTTTAATATATCATCTTCATCAATCTGTAGGATTTCAATTGAATGTAAAACCATTTATGGATGATCAGTTAAGGGGTGTTTTTTCAACTCGTGCACCAAAAAGACCAAACCCAATCGGACTTTCAGTTGTTAAACTAACCAAGATTGAAAATAATATTTTACACATTGAAAATATTGATGTACTGGATGGCACTCCGTTAATAGATATTAAACCTTTTATTCCGGATGTTGATAGCCCTAAAGCTGATCGATTAGGTTGGCTGGATGGGAAATCCAATAAAATGGGAGATAAACTATCAGATAACCGATTTTAATTTTCAAAAAAGAATCATGAATAGCATAAAGATCTTTTTTATAACTCTTAGTTTAATGATTTTTGGAACTGATTTATATTCCCAGAAATTAAGAAATTCACATAATGAAAACCTAGAAAGATATAATGTTGGTAAAGCATATTACAATGATGATAACTTTAATTTGGCAATAAAAGAATTTGATCAAATAATTAATGACGATCCCTATTTTTTTAATGCATATTTCAAAAAAAGCTATTCATATTACCATTTAAAAGATTATAGTACTGCATTAAAAGAAATTAATAAAGCCTATAACATAAGTAATATTGATCATAAGTATTTTTATATGAAGGGTCAGTATTTTGATAAATTAAAGCAATATGAAATTGCTCTTTATTATTTGGATCTGGCAATTAATTTTAGCGATGATAATTTATATTACTACAATTATCGTGGAGGTTTGCATTTAGAACTTGGTAATTATAAGCATGCAATTAATGATTACGATATTTTATTATCAGAAAATCCTAAATTGTATAATGTTTATTTTAATCGTGGAATTGCCAAGTACAATATCAAAATGATTAAAGAGGCTTGTTCTGATTGGTTAACAGCATATAATGAAAATGAAAGCTGTAAAAGATATTTCTTTTATAAATGCACTAAAATAAATCTTGATGGATTTAATCAAGAATCAAAATCTGGCTTAAAAACTCAAAGACCTATTTTCAATTTAATTAGTGATCAAAATTTTTCAAGCTTTATTGCTAACAAATTGAATTATCCTCAAGTATCTTTATTAAATGAAGAACAAGGAATGGTATTGGTAAAATTTACGTTAACTAAACAATTAAAAATTGAGAATTTGGAGATACTACATTCAATTTCAGATTCAATTGATATCGAAGTAATGAATGTAATAAAAAGTAGTCAAGGATATTGGGTCCAACCTGCAAAAAGAAAAAACATACCAATTGATATTGATATAATTGTTCCTGTTTCATTTAAAATAGAAGAGGGAGAAATAAATAATGACTATCTTATGGATACTTTGCAACAATATTTTAAGTCTGGTAATTATGAGGAAATAATTCATCTAACTACTAAAATGTTACGATCTAATCCATTTTTATTTGAGGTTCATAATATCAGAAAAACAGCATTTGAAAAGTTAAATTTAGATGATGTCCAATATAATTCAAATTGGTTTGAATATTTGAAATCTTTTAATGGTATTTATCTCAAAGAAGTTCAAAGTTATAATAAAGCAGTTAAACTTTATTTTAATGATAAATGGGAGCTAACTGATAAAAAAAATGCAAAATATTATAGATTGACTCAATGGGATAATAACAATAATTTTTATGATGGAAGATTTTGTGATTATAAAATGGATGGACTTAAATATGAGGAGGGGACTTATTATTCTAGAAATAGAAGTGGTAAGTTTATTTCTTATTATTCTAATGGCAATATTAAACAAGAAATAAATTTTTTTAGTGATTATAGAAACCCAAAATGGAAATCTTTTTTTGAAAATGGCACAATAAAAAATATTGTTGAAGTAAATGGATTCGACTTTAAACTTTTAGAACAATATGACCTTTTAGGAAGATCATTATACATTAATGGTGATGGAGAATTTGTTTTTAGTTTCCTGAATTATCTTGCTACTGATACAATTTTAGTAACCGGGAATTATAAAAAATATAAAAAGGAAGATTTCTGGAAGTTATATATAAATGGAGAACTTGTAGCTTTTGATGAATATAGAAAGGATGTTTTTAAACAAGGTTTATATATTGAAGGTAATAATAAAACTAACGTATTTAAACCATCAATAGGTTCGTGGATTTTTGTCCCAACTAATATTGTAAGAACTGAAGAGATTATCGAAGATAGTATGATCGACCTTTCATATTATTGGTTTTTACAAAGAGATAAGGAAATGTATTTAAATCCCAAAGGAGAATAACTTTTGAAAATGAATAAAAAATTAATTATCTGGGATTGGAACGGAACATTACTAAGCGATGTAGATGCTTGTGTTGAAAGCATGAATAAAATGTTGAACGTAAGGGAAATGGGCCGTTTAACACACAATAGGTATAAATCCATTTTTACTTTTCCGGTTCAAAGCTATTATGAGCGTCTGGGGTTCGATTTTGAAACAGACTCCTTTGAAGAATTATCAATAGAATATATTGATCTTTATAATAAACAAGCAATAAACTCTCCTTTACAAAAAGGTGCTTTGGAGTCTTTAAATTTTTTCAGGTCATTAAATTTTGCTCAGGTTATTATTTCAGCAGCCGAACAAACATTGTTAGAAAAGCAGGTAGAACAGCGTGGTATAACTGAGTATTTTGATTCACTAATTGGTTTGAATAATATTCACGCAAAAAGCAAATTACAAAATGCCCTGGATTATATTAATAATTCAAATTCTGATGTAAAAAATGCAATCATGATTGGAGATACTTATCACGATTACGAAGTTGCGGATGCTATGGGCTGTATGTGTATCTTAGTAAACAACGGGCATCAATATTTAAATCAAAAAGAGATAAATGGATCATTAAAAATTATTGATTCTCTTGATTTACTTCCAGAACTTTTTAAAAATTATTCAATTACATAAAGTAGAAAAGATATATTTATTGATATTAATTTAAATGAATATCCGTTTTTGCACCTAAAATGCAGCCAATATAATGAAAATCAATTGTTTTGCCCCAGGCCCTAAAGGGAGCAATTGATTTTC
>DMBU01000192.1 GCA_003446015.1 Bacteroidales bacterium
GACCAGAAAGGAAGTTACATGGCCACAATTGCAGCCGGATCAGCTTTTAAATTGCTGGGAGTTAATGATCTCGGTGTTTCGAATGATTACATGAAAGAGGAAATGCCACCCGTAAATACGGGATTGCTTGATGGCGAACTTGCCTGGAGACAGCACGATGGAGGACACACCGATGCACCAAATTTCAAATATTTTATTCCGTGGGCGAGTAAACTTTTAAAATACGAGAAAACTGCAAACAGGTAATACTTCTGATAATTCATTCAAATAAAATCAGACTGATGAAGAAATATTTGGGACTTGTATTGACTATTTTTCTTTTTGGTATGAACAGTTTTGCACAAAACCAGCCACTTTGGAATGGGAAAAAGTGCGCTGTTGTGCTGACCTATGATGACGGGTTAAATGTACATCTCGACAATGCAATTTCATTGCTCAATTCATTTGGTTTGAAGGGGACATTTTATATTCCTGCAAACTCGCAACCATTTGCCCGGCGGATGGAGGAGTGGAGAATTGCAGCCCAAAATGGTCATGAGTTAGGCAATCACACGCTTTTCCATCCTTGTAACGGGAATTTACCGGGCAGGAGTTGGGTGAGTAAGGACCACGATTTGGCCAATTACAGTTTAAAACAGATTGTTGATGAGGTAAATCTTTGTAATACTTTTTTAAAAGCAGTTGATGGCAAAACCTTGCGAACTTTTGCCTACACCTGTGGCGACAGGGAAGTGGAAGGAAAAATGTTTTATGATGAAATTGAAGATCAGTTTGTTGCAGCCAGGGGCGTTACCAGCTTATTAAACCATATTGAAACCATCGACCTGAAAAATGTAAATAGTTTTATGATTAATGGTGAGAATGGTGACGAGCTGATAAAAATGGTTGAAAAGGCAAAAGATTCCAATGCGTTGCTGGTATTTCTGTTTCATGGGGTGGGAGGTGAGCATTCATTGGATGTTTCACTCAATGCACACAGGGAACTGCTTACTTATCTCAGTAAAAACAAAAACTTTGTCTGGACAACAACAATGGCAGAGGCCGCTGAGCATATTCGTGTAATTCAAAAAAATGAAATTGAAAAGTAACTTTCTTGAGAATATCTGGTAATTCAGAGGAGAATAATATAAAAAAGGAGGCAATACGCCTCCTTCCTTCAATTTTAAAAATCTGTGCAGTTATATAACGATTTAAGCAGGTTTTATGCTGAATTTTAATCCGTTTTTGAGACGGTCTTTCCTGCTGTTATAGATATAAAAAAAGACCACTGAAAAAATGGTAAGAAACGGGAGACTGAAAAGTTTCCTTTTCTTTTTGAATATTTAAAACTGTATTTAATAAACGGATTTTAATCAATTTTTGAAAAAGGATACTGGTTATTCCAAATCAAACCAATTTTATCAGAATCCCCGGATTTTTGAAATTGTACTTCTTCTCCACTTTCAATATCAATAAATTTTAATTCCTGTAAAGGATATAACTTACTAACCTGCTTAGTAATTAAGTCGTTTACTGTCAAGCTACTATCCTTAATTCTCATTTCAATAAAATAATCACCAATTCCCGGAATTTGGAAATTTAGTTTATATTTTCCAGTCAATTTATTCAACTGATCTACAGGTATTTTGATTACTTCAATCACTTTTTGATTACTTATTTCCAAACCATAGTAACTGGAAATTGAACGTAAAATCTCATTTATCAATGCTCCGCCATTGTCAGCATTAGTCATAATTATAACAGCATCACCATGATGTGCAAATGAAATCAGATTATTTGTAAATCCTTCATTTTTACCACCATGAGAAAAAATTAAAGAATCACCTACTCCCTGAAGCGATACACCAAGTCCCCAATCATTTTTGTGTTTGGTCAACATCTTCTCTATAATTTCCTTTGAAAGAACTCCTTTTTCTTTTCCAGAAAGCAAATTCTGAACATTAAGGCAATAATTTGCTAAATCAGATGGTGTTGTCCATAATCCTGCTGCTGCCTGTTCAGGATAATTGTGCCAGAGACCTTCAATAATTTCACCCTTACCATTGTAGGCTGCACTTGCTTTGGAATATAATGTTTCAGGCAGAGGTTGTTCATAAGTGCTGTTAAGCATACCCATTTGTGGCAGGATATTCTTTGCCATGTATTTTTCCAGTGGTAATCCTGATACATCTTCAACAAGTTTTTCCATTACAGTAAAGCCACCACCAGAATATCTCCAAATGCTTCCGGGAAAAGTATCTACTACAATTGCTGTTGTATTCCCTTTACCATTAAGGACTGTTTTAATGGATGGAAAAGTATCTTTTTGCTGATATCCCGGAAAACCATGAACTGTCATTCCTGCTGTGTGAGTCAATAATCTCCTTAATGTAACTTTTTCAGTTTCAGTAAATTTATTATCCGGTATTTTCCAATCCTTTAAATAGGTATTTACATCTTCATCGAGGTCAATTTTCCCTTCTTCAACCAATTTTAAAGCAGCAAAAGCAGCAATAGGTTTGCTGATAGAACCTGCCTGAAACAAAGTATTTGTTGTTACTTCTGAGCTGTCATTGGTATTGGCAATTCCATAACCTTTAGCCCAATGTAATTCACCATCTTTAACAACAGCAATACTAATCCCCGGAACTTTATAATGTTCCATTCTTTCCGCAATTGTATATTTTTTAACAGGTTCATCTTTAATTTGAATTGCAGGAAGTAAATTGTTTTCAATGGCATTTATTTCTCCTTCTATTTCCTGTTTCTTTTTATCAGAACATGAATAAAACACAACTAAAATCAATATAAAAAGGATGGATTTAGTTTTCATGATAATATAGATTAATAATCTTCAAGATTAAAATAATTCATTGACAATCAAAATAAATTAGCTAATCACACATCGATTTAAGAAGGTTTTATGCTGTATTTTTTGTCAACGTTTTGTGAGAAGGTTTTTAGCCAGTGGTGTGTTCCAAATAAAAACCGCTGAAAAAATGGAAATAAAGGAAGGCTGATTAGTCTCCTTTTTATATAAACTCATACGTTCAGTTATTTGCCGTTTCAGGTTTATCAATCTTTCTACTTGATAATGTAATTATAAGTCCCATTACTGGTGTCAGCGAAATTGACCAAAAAACTGATTTGCCATACCCAATCTTGCGTTTTGTAACAATGTATTGAGCTATCAAATGTATCACAATAATTTCCAGTAACCCGATTAAAATAACAATGCCATAATTCATTTTCTAACGTGGTTAATATTGAAATATCCAATTAAAAATTACAATATAATTTGGAATAAACATAAAGGGCAACTCAATGGTTGCCCTTTATGTTTATTCTACATGTTAATTTATACAAATTTGAAAATCACTCTATCACAACAACATTTTAGATTTTAAGAGAAATCGTCACTTAATGAGTTTTTGCATTTTCGCGATATTTACAACAATCTGGTAACCCGTTGTACACTTCATTATCAGTTTTGTGGTTTGGCGTATCGTGTCCAACTTTTGCTATTGCTATTTCAATTTTATCAGCATCAGTTTTTGTGTCTTCAAAAGTTACTTTCAGCTTTTTGGTGGTTTTATCCCAATCAGCTTTTTTAACTCCATCAATTTCTTGAACTACTTTTTCAATCCGCTTTTCGCACATCGAGCAATTCCCTTTTACAACAATTTTCTCTGTTTTCTCGGCAGCAAATACTGTATTTGCACCAATTAAAAGTACAACTACTAATGTCGCTAATTTTGTTTTCATTTTTCCTCAATTCAATTTTTGCTAAAATACCTGATAATTTTTGCTAAAAACATTATTCAAGTATCAACTTGCCTTTTGTCGTTTTCCCTTCCTGCTGAAAACTATAGAGAAATAAACCCCGGGTTAGGTTATTAACCGGAATTTCATCCTCGGTCAATAGTTCTCTTTGCAACAGCATTTTACCTGTACTGTCATAGAGTTTAAAAATTGCAGGTTCCGATTTCCCGATAAATTTTACGTGTATATTGTCCTTTGCAGGATTTGGATAAACAGAAACTGTTTCTGCAATTTCATTTTCAGGAATACCTGTTGTACTTTGAACAATTATTTTTCCCTTCATACCATACATTGCATGTGGAGTACAAACATAAAAATGTGTACCTGCAGTAAGATTTGTCGGAAGAACCATTCCTCCGGCATAAGGTACTGAAAATCCCGGGATCTCAGCATTCCCATTCGCATTCCAGGTATTTTCACTTACTGTAACGGCATTATGATATGCACCAATACTGAAATATACAGTATCACCAATATCAATCGTCAATGTCGATGGAGTAAATGTATTTCCGGAATTGGTTATGGTCCATTTTTTACCATAGCTCAATGTACTTAAAACAAGCAGAAATGAAAGTAAAATTGTTTTCATGGCATTTAATTTTAGTTTTGAACTTATTGAATGTAAACACCATATCAAATAAAAAGTTCATATATAAAGACAATATTGTCTTTATATATGAATATTGATTTTTAATGGAAACGGGGTTAACGGAAAAAGGGCCGCTCAATAGCTGCCCTTTTAAATGTTAACCCCCAAACACACAATATGGGATGAATCCCAAATGCATCTCAAAGTTATAAATTTGATAGTTATTAAAAAATAAAATTCACTACAATTTTAAAGACGAGGATTTTTTTTCATAAAACAAACTGTCTTAAAGACCCCAGTACTTTTTACTTCTAAAATTTCCATATACCTATCATCCTCTGGAGCAAAATCACTTTTCAGCATAAAACCTTTTGATGCACAATAATTCATTACTTTTTGTAAGGTGTCATAAAAATAAATCTGATGTTGAGAAGAATTACAAGTTGCACTTGTTTCACCTGTTGCAAACCACTCATTAACTTGAAATGTACTCATATTTTTTTTATTAAGGTTATGCCACAATATAAGTCAGAAACAGGTTCATTTTACCTAAGGTAATAAGTTTCCAACTGTTAGCGACAAAATAAATCCGCTATCTGGCGGACTCTTTTTAAAATTCAAAAACCAATTATGATCCGGGTTTTGGAAGTTCAACTACCTGTAGCAATAATACCCCCTCTGCCCCGAGTAACTGGGAAAGGATGTTAATAATTCAGTTTCGAATAACTTTAGGTTTATCTAAACGACATTGAATTATATTCATTCAATATTCAATAATAACTGGCATATCAGTGGATAGTCAGAATATATATTGACACAGTTATTGTAAACAGGAAAATTTCTAAAAAAATACTTGCGTCATTAGAATTATTTGTTTTTCTTTGTAGTGTGAATATTCACTCACATAAATAATTTTTATGAGTACAGAAATTACAGAACGCCAGCAGGAGATTATTAATGTTTCGCTGGCATTGATAACTGAAAGCGGAATACAATCGTTAACCATTAAAAATCTGGCAAAGAGAATTGGATTTGCTGAGTCCGCTATTTACCGGCATTACGAAAACAAAATCCAGATTTTACTCGCCATCCTCGATTTCTTCAAACGAAACACCGAACAGCTTTTCTCTAATCAGTTAAACTCCAATGAAAATGCACTTGTTAGGATTGAAAAACTATTTGTAACCCATTTCAGAAAATTTGCAAATACACCTTCGCTGGTGGCAGTGATTTTTTCGGAAGAAATTTTCAGAAACGAAAAGGAGTTGAGTACGAAGGTGGCCGAAATTATGAACCTGAACATAGCGAGTTTAACCACAATTATTAAAGATGGTCAGCAGAAAGGTGAAATAAGGAACGATATTGAAGCTTCGCATCTTGCCACTATGATTTTAGGTTCGTTGCGTATGTTTGTGAAACAGTGGAGTATGTCGAACTATTCATTCAACTTGGAAAAGAAAGGAAATGAACTTTCAAACAGTATAAAAACATTACTTGTACCATAAATCAGAAAAGACTATGAATATCAATAAGTTATCAGAGAATATAGTTGAGGCAAATCCACACAAAGTAGCTGTTCGCAAAATGTACGATAAAGAATCGGCACAAGCCATGCACATAACTTTACAACCGGGCGAGGCATTAAAACCTCACATTACACCGGTTGACGTTTTTTTCTATGTTTTGGAAGGAACTCCTGAAATACTTGTAGGAGAAGAAAAAGTAGAGATAAATGCCAACATGTTGGTTGAAAGCCCAAAGGATATCGTGCATTGTATTTATAATAATTCACCTCTGGTTGCACGGATTCTGGTGGTAAAAGCGCCCCGGCCAACAATGCAGGCGAAATTATTATAAGAGGTTAGTTAGCTAGGCTCACTACTTGAGGTGAGTTTTTTTTGGCAATAACATGTTAGTTAATATTAACTAACTATTATGTCAATTGATTTAAACAGTAATGATTTTATCAGAGATAATCGCATTTCCACACTAAAATAACTTTTATGCACCATGATTGAAAAGAGGGACATAATGAAAAATAACCACAAAAAATGGAGAGACAATTCACTCCTCATGTTTAAATGTGTAAGAATAGAATTTTCAGATAAAATAAGGAATAGTAAAGTTAAAACCATTCTGTGTCTTATTCTTAGCATTTTTATCTTCACTTCTGTCTCAGCAAAACCAGAAGAATTAGCTGCTAAATATAGTATTCATTTGCTGGGTGCAAATGTTGGTGAATTTGTTGTTACTCAAACAACTAATAACGGCAATATAAATATTAATGCGATAACCGAGATAAAAGTTAATCTTCTTTTTTCTTTTCATATTAAATATATCCAGAGCACGGTTTACAATCAAGGTGTTCTTCAAAACTCACATGTTGAAACATACAAAAATGGGAAATTAAATTCTTCCATGTGGATGAAATATGAAAAGGAGGCATACCAGCTTATCGTTGATAAGGACACCACAACTATTAAAGAACCAATTACTTATAGTGGTAGTTTAATATACTTCAATGAACCCAAAGTAACAACAAGAATTTTTAAAGAAAGGAATGCTGAAATGAGACAAATTGTCCTTGAGGATAAGCACACATACATTATAAAAGATGAAAAAGGAAGGGTGCTTAACAGGTACTTCTATGAAGGTGGAATATTACGATATGCAACTATGCGACACACTCTGGGAAATGTTGAGTTAAAACGAGTTAACGAATAGGAACAAATAATATTGATGTTTGAATTTTCTGAAATACAAAACATTTACTACATCTTGCCATTGGCAGGTTTGATAATTGGTTTATTCGGCACTTTTTTGGGCGGTGGCGGAGGATTTTTCTTTTTGCCCATTCTTACGCTGCTGATTGGAGTACCCACACAAACTGCGGTTATTACTTCGTTAGTGGCAACTTTGCCTATTTGCATTGTTGGCTCATTGGGGCACTTCCACAAAGGAAATATCGATTTTAAGGTGGGTCTGAAGTTTGGGCTTGCAGGGATTTTCGGGACGTTTATTGGCGCATCAATTACAAGCATTATAACCACCGACCAACTAAAAATCAGTTTCGGAATTTATTCCATAACTATAGCATTAAATCTTGTTGTGACTACCTGGAGGAAAAACCGTGCAGAAAACATCAAAGCGGAAATAAAGACATTGACTGGATTTTCGAGAAATATGCAGAGTTCATTTTTCGGATTTTTTGCTGGAGCGATAGCCGGGACATTTGGAACAAGCGGAACAGCACCGGTTCTTACAGGACTTTTTGCCTTGCGATTGCCCTTGAAACTGGTAATTGGAACTTCGTTGCTAGTGGTTTTAAGCAATACCATTTTTGCCGTTGGGGCACACTTCTTAATTGGGAAAATAGACTTCACCTTGGTTTGTTTTCTAACTGTTGGATCTGTTGTCGGGGCAATAATCGGCCCCAAATTCTTGTCGAAAATGAAAACCGATAAATCGAAAAATAAACTAAGGTATTTGTATGCCGCTATAATAGTAGTGTTGGGAATTTTAATGATTATGGGTTAAACAAAACAACCAGATATTGAATATGATAGAAACGATTTACTATATAATTCTTATTTATTTTCTTCTGGGAGGGATAGGTTTCTATATCATCAACCGGAAAAAGGACTACAGAGTTGCACAAAAAAGCTACACTAAATTTGGAGTGTATTTCATTATCATCAATATCCTGTTTTTTAGCATTGCCATCAATACGCTTGTATTTCAATATTTATCAATATTAATAATTGGCGTGGGATTTTTTGAGTTGTTCCGGCTGTTCCGGAAATCGGGTTATCGAACCAAAGGTTTTTACCTTCTTTCGCTCATTGTTTTCGTAATTCTTTCAACAGGTTTTTTGCTTTACGGCACATTGCAAAAAGAGCTAATCCTGTTTTCATTCATCGTTCTCTCAATTTTCGACAGTTTTAGTCAGATTACGGGGCAACTTTTTGGGCGCAAGAAACTATTCCCAAAAACCAGCCCCAATAAAACTTTGGGCGGTTTAATTGGTGGCGGATTTATTGCGATTACAAGCTCTTTCTTTCTTTGCAATCTTTTTTCAGAACCTAATTTAAAAACAACAGCAATTAGCCTGGGGGTGGTATTTTTTGCTTTTACGGGCGATTTGGCAGCCTCGTTTTACAAGAGAAAATTTAATGTGAAAGATTACAGCAATTTAATTCCCGGTCATGGTGGCTTTCTTGACCGCTTCGACAGTTTAATTGTAGCCGGGGCATGGGTTGCCTTCTACCAATATGTTTTAAACATTTAAAAAAATAGAAATGATAAATACAATTATACTTTCATTTGTTTATTTGGTTGGAATCAGTATTTTGTTGATTTTCAATGAATTAAACTATCGGCGCCTCAAAGTTAAGGGCGAATTCACACGAAAATTTGCACACTTTACTGCAACGCTGACAGTAGTCCCGTTTCCTTATATTTTTTCTTCGCACTGGTATGTATTAATTCTGGCGAGCGTATTTTTTGCTGTACTTTTTATTACGCATCAGATTAAACAATTAAAATCAATCCATGATATAGAGCGTAAATCGATGGGGAGTTATTTATTGCCGCTCTCGATTTATATCACATTTCTAATTTCCGATTTATCTGACAATAAGTTTGTTTTCATCCTGCCCATGTTAATACTCGCAATTAGCGACCCCATGGCTTCGATATTAGGTACTAACATTGAAAATTATAATGGAAAGATTAAAGTTTTTGGTCGCAAATTGGCAAAAACATATTTGGGTTCTGGTGCATTTCTGGTGTCTGGTTTTGTTATCAGCGTTATCGCATTCTATTTTCATTTTAAGGTATTTGACCTAAAAACATTTTGGTTGTCATTAACTATTGCCGTAACAGGAACATTTGCCGAATTGATTAGCTGGCGCGGCTCTGACAACCTAACAATTCCTTTAAGTGTAGTGTTGATTTTAATACTATTCCTATGAAATGAGATTATTTAAACCATTTTTAAAAAATGAATTATGAAAACAATTATTGTCAACGGGGCAAATGGATATGTAGCCTCTAATTTCATCAATAAATTATTAAAACGAAACTATAAAGTTGTTGCACTTGTTCGGCCTGGCATTAAATCTTCATCTGAGGAAAGGATGATAAGTATGCTGACCGAAATTAACGATGGCGCATATGTAAATGCCTCCAACCTGAAAGTAGTTGCTTACTCGCTGTTAGATAATGATTTTTTGATTTCGACAAAAGAGCTTGAGAACTTCTTTAGCGAAGAGGTTGACTATTTCCATTTTGCCGCCAGTTTGAAATTTGATTTAAAATCGAAAGATGAAATTTTTGCAACAAATGTTACGGGTGTTGAAAATTCAATCCATGTATTTTCGAAATATGCTAAAGGAAATTCTCGCTTCTTTTATATTGGAACCGCTTACTCTTGCGGAAAATTTACAGGACGTTTCGAGGAGAAATTCTACCCTAACAAAGGAATAGAAAATTTTAGGAATTATTATGAACAATCGAAGCGCATTGCCGAGAATATTGTCAAAGAACACATAGATAAAGACGCGATGAACGGACATGTTATCCGTTTGTCACAAGTAGTCGGCGACAATAAAACAGGTGTTACAAAAACAGATTATGGTATTTTCGATTTTGCAAAACGGATGCACAGCCTGGCGTTTCGTCACCCAAATCAAACAGTGCGGGTACATGTTAATCCCACGTCAACCCAGAATTTAATTCCAATCGACACGGTTGTCAATTATCTAATACGGACGGTGGAAGTAAAATATGTACCGACAATAATGAATTTCATAGCCAAAAATCAGATAAAAAACATTCATATCATAAAAAGCATTAGCGAGTTATTACCTATAGATATTGTTCCTGAAATACAGTTAGAACANNAAAATGAAAAAAATAATTATAAAAGGAGAAAGCGTTTTAAACGTTCCTAACTTCATCAGTTTATACCGTCTTTTAGTATTTCCTGTTATCCTTTTCATGGCACTCACCGGTCGTGAAAGTTGGTTTGTGGTATTATTGTGTATAAGTTTAATAAGCGACGCACTCGACGGTAATATTGCCCGATATTTCAAATTGCAAACCAATTTTGGCGCAGCATTGGACAACCTCGCCGATATTTGTACATACGCAATGGCAATTCTTGGTTTGTTCATTTTTAAATGGGTGGATATCGAACCTCACGCATGGTTTTTGTATCTTTTCCTCAGTGTATTTATTCTAAGCTATTTTGTCTCTTTCTACCGCTTTGGAAAAATTCCTGGTTTGCATTTGTACTCAGCAGTTTCGGCAGGTTATGTCCAAAGTATCTTCTTTTTTATACTTTTTGTTTTCGGCTTTTACACATGGATGTTTTACCTCGCCGTGGGATGGGGTTTGCTGGCTTATATTGAAAAAATCTTTGTACTATTTCGACTTGATGACATAAAAATAGGTGTGAAAGGTTTGTATTGGCTAATAAAATCGGGAAAAAAGTAATGGCAGATTATTGAATTATAATGAATTGTAAAATATTTGTACTTTTTTTTATTACATTTTATGCTCTTAGTGTTAATGCACAAGAAGTTACAGGAAATGTGTACGATGAAAAAACAAATGAACCGATTCCATTTGTAAACATCTGGTTTAAAGGAACAAATCAGGGGACGATTTCAGATATGAACGGTGATTTCAAATTACCGTTAGTGAAAAAAGATACACTTTGCTTTTCGTCAGTTGGCTACTTTCAAAAGGAGATTAAAATTGAAAATGGAACTAAAATGCCGATCTCAGTTTCGTTGATTGAGAATGTCAAAGAGCTGGGCGAAGTTCAGGTAAAACCCGAAATTTCGCGCGCAAAAGAGTTGTTTGAGCAAATTCTGAATCATAAAAATGAGAATAAAGAAAATATTAAAAGAGTAAATGAATATAAGATACTGGAAACTAAAACAGTATATGTCGCAGTAGATACCTTTTCAAAGATAATCCGGTCGTTGGGTAATTTAGATGATGTGACAATAGAATCGGACAATCAAAAACTACGATTTTCGCCGGTGTACCTTTCCGAACAAGCCCGAATTATTTCGAACGACAGTGTTAATGTTGTTTATAGCAAAAAGGATGGCATTTTCCCAAGATTAAACCAAACTATTGAGAGCATGATTGTAGATAAAGTTGTTGTGGATTTGGATTTCTACAAAGATCAGATATATATAATGGATCGTGGATTCATTTCACCGTTGAACAATTCAGCCCTGTTGCATTACAATCTGTACCTTGACGACAGTATTATGATCGACAATAACCAATATTATCATTTTTCATTCGCCCCAAAAAACAAATATGATCCTTTTTTTACGGGGCATTTCACGATAGAAGACGGGAGTTTTGCATTAACTGCTATTGATGTTTACATCAATCTAAAAGCCAACCTAAACTTTGTAAATGGATTTAAAGGGCAGGTTAGTTACAAAAAACTTCCAGACGGTAACTGGTTTTACAACTCACAAAATATTGGGGTAAACCTGTCATTAACGTCAAATAAAGATTCTGCTTCAAATTACAGCTCTAAACGAATAGATAATATAGAAAAAGGGAATTGGCTAATCAATAAGTATATCCAATACTCTGCCTCAGAAGGCCTAAATGGAATAAAGGCTGGTGAATGGAAACAGCGACCCGAATTTGCCTTCGATTCATCTTTGGCAAATGCTTATTCTCGTGTCGATAAAATAAAAGAACATGAAGTCGTCAAGGGTATTGACAAAATCGGGGGAATGGTATTAACAAGTTATTTTAATAATGGTATAATAGATATCGGGCCCGTATATGATATATATAGTACCAATACCATTGAAGGTGAACGCATCGCATTCCCAATACGAACCAGTGAAAAAATGTTTAGGTATTTTTCTATTGGAGGTTTTGTAGGTTATGGCACCAGAAATAGCGAATTCAAATATGGAACAAACTTGGTATATCAACCGCAAACAATGGATAAATTTATTCTCCGTTTTAACTATTCTAATGACTACAATTTGGTTTCACAGGAAAAATTCCTCCGGTTTATAAAATATAATCCCAACAGCAAAGGCACAGGTAATTTTATTTCTTTGTTCACTAGCAGGGAAGAGAATCCATATTTAAAAGAAGAAGAAAGTTTTGAAATCAGAATTGAGTATAATGCATTGAATGGTAATCATTTGGAAGTATCTCCGTATTTGTTGTCAAGTACAAATACCCAGGCGGTGCGGTTTATACGGAATAACACGGAATATGAGCATTATAAAAACTACGGTGTATTAATGGACCTCCGGTTTGCTTTCGGGCAGCCTTACGATAAATTTTACTTCGACCGCATTTACTATATTGGCAACATACCAGTAGTACACATGAGCTTCGACATTGGACAAACGTTATTGCCCGGTCAAAAGATTAAAAATGCAGGATTATACGCTCAGTTTCATGGTTCTGTTCAAGGGAGGTTAACAAGAGGCCAGGTATTTATGAATTATATGCTGAATGGGGGTTATTTAATGGGTGATGCGCCTTACGACTTATTGGACCAGCCAGTAGGTTCCATGTCTCTTGGGTATTCCAAAGATCGGTTTAACTTATTGCATTTTGCATCTTTCGCACATAATTTATATACCAATGCACACCTCTACGTTAACGGAGGAGGTGTTTTATTAAACAGGGTTCCACTGGTTAGAAAATTAAAATTGTATGAGATTGTTTCTTTCAAGGGTCACATTGGGGAATTGAATAACTCCTATCAACCTGTATTCGATTTGCCCTCATATTATTCTAACGAATCAAATAAACCCTATGCTGAGATTGGGTTTGGTATAACCAATATTTTAAAAGTTTTGCGTATTGAATATGTACGCCAATTAACTAACACATACGTTGGTAGCGGATTTGCTGATAAGGGTGGTATTCGGTTCAGGGCTGAAATGAGCTTTTAAATGATTTTTATTTTATATCACAATAAATTCGAGATTCTACAAATTTACAATAGTAATACATCGTAGCCTTACTTGCAATCAGTTCGTTATAAAATGGAATAGATGAAAAAAATAATATAAATAATTTTGTAGGTTAGTTAATATTAACAAACTTTGTCATACTGTATAAAAACACACAATTTCAGAATGATAAGAAAATTGTAATTCATAAATACGATGAAAGAAACATTATCTGTTAATGAGTTATTCAATATTGAGATTTCGAAAAGCGAACGTTTACGGGCATTACTGCTAATTGGGCTTTTGGCATTTGAAGCTTTTCTTCTGATTGTTATTTATCTTTTCTACAACGAACAATACTTTGCGTTGTTCAACACCCGGATTGCACTTTATGCCATTTTAATTTTTACCGTTATAATTATTTTTTACGAGACTCTTGTTCACTATTTTTTAGGGAAAAGAATTTTACTGTTTATAAAGCACCGTTATGTTTTTGCCTATCTCAATGTTTTTTCGGAAATCAGCCTACTCTCAGTTTTGTTCATTTTTATTTTGGAATATACCCATCAAACGGTAATCCTGCAGTCTCCGGCAACTCTCACCTATTTTATTTTTATTGTTCTGTCCACTTTGCGCCTCGATACGAAATTATCTGTGTTTACCGGAATTTTGGCTGCTTTCGAATTTATTGCAATTTCAATTTATTATTCGAGCCAATTTAGTAATGTGCCGGTTGACCGCTTTCACCCTGATTTAACAGGGATGCAATACCTGGGGCAGGGTGTAATTTTGATAACCTCGGGGATTGCAGCTGGTTTTGTAGCCAATCTAATTAAAAAGAAAATGATAATTTCCTGGGAAAGCGTTAAGGAGAAAAATGAAATTATCGACCTGTTTGGGCAGCAAATTTCACCACAGATTGCAGCGAGTATCCTCGCGAAAAAGGATGAGCTATCCGGTGCCCGGAAAATGGTTTGTGTTATGTTTCTCGATATCCGCGATTTTACCCCTTATGTTGAAAGCCATGTTCCGGAAGAAGTGGTAAACTATCTGAATAAACTCTTTTATTTTATGATTGACATTGTGCAAACACACAATGGGGTAATCAACCAGTTTTTGGGCGATGGATTTATGGCAACTTTTGGTGCTCCCGTGCCCGCTGGTAATATTTCGCAAAACGCTGTAATAGCCGCCATGCAAATAATTGAAAAAGTAAAAAGCGAAAATGAAGCAGGAAATATCCCAAAAACAAGGATTGGAATTGGGTTGCATTACGGACAAGCGGTAATTGGTAACATTGGCTCTTCCATACGTAAACAATATTCAATTACAGGAAGTGTTGTTATTATCGCGTCAAGAATCGAACAACTCAACAAAACTTACAACGCTCAGTTAACTATTTCGGAACAGGTATTTAACCAGCTTGAGCCTGAAGAAAAAGTAGTTTTTATCCCTCAGCAACCAGTAATGGTTAAAGGGTATAACCAAACACTTTCAATTTATATTTTGAACGAAGAGAGCATGAAAAAATTTTAACTAATATCATGATGAAAACAAATGAAACAATTCTTAATGATGCAGCGGTATTTGTTGCCAATCTCTT
>DMBU01000167.1 GCA_003446015.1 Bacteroidales bacterium
GGTTTTTTACCGGCTTTTTTTGTTTCATCAATTTTTTATTTACATTTGCCTAATCAATGGGGTGCCAAAAATACAGGCTGAGATCATACCCTCCGAACCTGGTCCAGGTAATTCTGGATAGGGAAAAGAGTTAATCAAAAATTTCCCATTGTTTTTCATTAAAGTTGATAAGTAATGTTTGCTATTAAACAAGTAAACTAAAATCATTATTTAATAAAAACAATGATTTAAAGAGGCCTCTGGTTTTCTTTATAATACAAATAATACTTTCAACTATCCAAATGTTAACTCTGTCGGCCCTCAGGCAGGCAATAAAAATTTAAAAAATGAAACGGATAGTAATTTTAATTTTATTAAGTACATTTTCACTTACACTTTTTTCACAAGAAACCATTACAGGAAAAATTGTTAATCAGAGTGGACAACCATTAATAGGAGCTAATGTAATTATTAAAGAAACTTATAAAGGGACAGCCAGTAATTCGTTGGGAGAATTTAGTTTTTCAAAGATCAAACCAAAAAAATATACGTTTGTTATTTCTTATTTAGGATATAAAACTTTAGAACAGGAAGTAGCTCAAGAGAATCTTCAGAATCTGAAATTTATTCTTGAACCTTCGAGTATTTTATCTGAAGATGTTATTGTAACTGCAACAAGAGCGAAAGAAAACGACCCCGTTTCGTTCACAAACATTGGCAAATCAACCATAAAAGAAAATAATTACGGACAAGACATTCCATACTTATTGAGTTCAACTCCTTCAATTGTTTCTACGTCGGATGCAGGAACGGGAATTGGTTATACCTATTTAAGAATTCGGGGTACAGATCAAAACAGAATTAATATTACGGTTAACGGAATACCAATAAATGACTCCGAATCGCATGGCGTTTGGTTTGTAAATATGCCCGATTTATTATCATCGGTTGATAACATACAAATTCAAAGAGGTGTTGGAACATCGAGTAATGGAGCAGCTTCCTTTGGAGCCACATTGAATCTCCAAACAAAAACTTTTAATCAGGATGCATATGCTGAAATTAATTCGTTTGCAGGGAGCTTCAATACATTTAGAAACTCAGTAAGTTTTGGAACCGGATTAATCAACAACAAATTTTCCTTCGATGGTAGGATGTCAAAAATTGTTTCTGATGGGTTTGTAGATCGGGCTAGTTCAAATCTGGAATCATTTTACTTATCAGGATCATATTACACAAGCAGAAGTATTTTAAAAGCAAACATTATCTCAGGAAAAGAAAAAACATATCAGGCGTGGAATGGGGTTCCAAAAGTAAAACTTGAGAATGACCTTGCAGGTATGCAAAGATATTTGGATCATTGGTTAATTGATCAGGAGGAATATGATCATATGATAAATTCAAATAATAGAACTTATAATTTCTACACTTACGATAATGAAACAGATAATTATAAACAAGATCATTACCAGCTTTTTTATTCGTATGAATTTAATTCATCGTTTCATGTAAATACAGCTTTACATTACACCAGAGGCCTTGGCTATTATGAACAATATAAAAAAGATCGTGACTTCGTTGATTATCAGCTTGAAGATTTAATTATCAGCACTGATACAATTACAAGTACCGATTTAATTCAACAAAAATGGTTAGATAATCATTTCTATGGTGGAGTATTCTCCTTAGCTTATCAAAAGGGTGGATTAGATTTTGTTTTTGGAGGTGGATGGAATCAATACCTGGGAAATCATTTTGGTGAAGTTATATGGGCCAAATACGCAAGTAATGGGAATATTGGGCATCGCTGGTACGAAAATGATGGAGACAAAACTGATTTTAATATTTATACAAAAATCAACTATTTACTAGTTAATAAATTAAATACTTACATCGATTTACAATACAGAAATATTAATTATTCAATTGAAGGAATTGATGATAATCAGAGAAATATAACTCAAAATCACAGATTCAATTTCTTTAATCCCAAATTAGGTTTATTTTATCAAATCAATGAGTTGCATTCATCATACTTTACATTTGGAGTGGCAAACAGAGAACCAAACCGAAGTAACTACACAGATGCCAATCCAAATAATCTTTTACCAAAAGCTGAAACTTTGTATAATTTAGAGTTAGGTTATGATTTAAAAGCTACAAGTGCTTATTTCAGCTCAAATATCTATTACATGACCTATAAAGATCAATTAGTTTTAACTGGCCAAATTAATGATGTTGGAGATCCAATAATGACAAACGTTGAAAAAAGCTATCGCTTAGGGCTTGAATTATCTGTAGGACTTAAACTTTTAGAGAAAATAGAAATCTCGGCAAATGCAACTTTCAGCAGAAATAAAATTGATAATTTCATCGAATATGTTGATAATTGGGATACATGGGGGCAAGATGTTAATCATATTGGGGAAACTGATTTGGCATTCTCCCCGAATATCATTGCAAACGGATCTATTACGTATGAGGTATTTAGTAATTTTAAAACAACATTTATCTCTAAATATGTTGGGAAACAATATATCGACAATACTTCTAATGATGCTAGATCAATTGATCCCTATTTTGTAAATGATTTAAAGCTCTCGTATTCTATTCGCACAAAATTTATTAAAGATATTAGTTTTAATGTGCTTGTAAATAATATATTTAATCACGAATATGAATCAAATGCCTGGGTTTATAGATATAGTCTGGGTGGAGAAGAATATTTGATGGATGGATATTTCCCGCAAGCTGGTATAAATATTTTAGGAGGAATTACGCTTAAATTTTAATTGTCTGAAATATTTAAAAAAAAACTCACAATCTTTTTATTTTGAAAACCTGATTAAATAAAAGGTTCAGATTATTAGATAATTTTTTTTCGAAAATCAACTTTTTTTTCGAAACAAAATGAGTAAAAAAACGTTTCAGTAATTAGAAAACAATACTTCGCTTAATTTACTAACCAATAGCAAGTAAAGTTGTGTGAGGACAGTTTTTTCATTTAAATTTTAGGTTTAATTTTTAGGGTATTAAGAAAGTCAGGAGCAATAGGTTTCTGGCTTTTTTAATTCTATAAAATGTACCGATTTACCAGCTTCAATTTTATGTATTTGAAAATTTTGGATCAAAATTGTCAATGTTTTTTAACTATTTTTGTGAAAAACAACTTTATGTCTTCAAAAAAAATACTCTATACTCTTTCTCTATTATTTCTTTTTTCGTGCGAAAATAAAACAGAACATCTCAATAAAAACGTTTTTCGTTACAATGAATCCAAAGGCATCTCAACATTAGACCCTGCTTTTGCAAAAACACAGGTATTAATTTGGCCCACAAACCAGCTTTTTAATGGTTTAGTTCAAATGGATAATAATCTGAATATTGAACCTTGTATTGCAAAAAACTGGAAAATATCAAATACCGGCAAAACCTATACATTTTCGTTACGAAATGATGTTTACTTTCATAATCACAAGATTTTTAAAAATGGAATAGGCAGAAAAGTTTCTGCCTTTGATTTTGAATATAGTTTAAACAGAATTATTCATCCAGAAACGGCTTCTCCAGGAGCATGGATTTTTAACAATGTTTCAAAAGATGGAATAAAAGCACTTAATGATAGTATACTGCAAATTAATTTAATAAGTCCATTCCCCGCTTTTTTAGGATTACTTTCCATGCAATACTGTTCTGTTGTCCCCAAAGAGATTGTTGATTTTTACCGCGATGATTTTAGAAATAATCCTGTGGGTACCGGTCCCTTTCAGTTTAAGTTATGGAAAGAAGGCGAAAAACTCATTTTAACAAAGAATCCAAATTATTTTGAAAAAGATAGTATGGGAAAGCCACTACCCTACTTAGATGCGGTTTCAATTACATTTATAAACGATAAGCAATCGGAATTTTTAGAATTTTTAAAGGGTAATCTTGACTTTATTAATGGTTTAAATCCTGCAAATAAAGACGAAATGTTAACAAAAAATGGAAATTTAAACCCTAAGTATGAAAATCGATTTAGAATGATCAATCAACCTTATTTGAACACTGAATATTTAGGATTTCTGCTTGACTCATCAAAGATAAAAGATAAGTCATCGCCAGTTTTAAATAAAAAAATCAGACAAGCCATTAATTATGGTTTTGATCGTAAAAAGATGATGACCTACTTAAGAAATAATATTGGAAATCCGGCTACTGAAGGATTTATTCCAATTGGATTGCCTTCTTATAACAGGAATTTAAAAGGATATTCTTATAATCCTGATGAAACAAGAAGATTACTTTCAGAAGCAGGATTTCCAAATGGTGAAGGATTATCTCCGATAACTTTAACAACAACCAGTGATTATCTTGACTTATGCGAATACATTCAGCAACAATTAGCTCAGTTTGGGATTGAAATAATTATTGATGTAAACACAGGAGCTACATTCAGAGATATGGTTGCAAACTCTAAACTTGAATTTTTCAGAGGTTCCTGGATTGCAGATTATCCTGATGCCGAAAACTATCTTGCCTTATTCTACAGTAAAAACCTAAGTCCTATCGGACCAAATTATACGCATTATACTAATCCTGAATTTGATAAAATTTATGAGCGAGCTATGCTTGAAATTAATGATAGCTTAAGATTTGAACTCTATGACAAGATGAATCATCTAATTATGAATGATGCCGCTATTGTTCCATTATATTATGATGAAGTTATTCGATTTGTAAAAAATGATATCGTTGGTTTTGAAAGTAATCCAATGAATTTATTAAATTTGAAATACCTTAGAAAACAACCATAAATATGATTCTAGTTGCAGATAGTGGATCGACAAATACTGATTGGGCAATTATTGAAGGAGACAAAATCACTTCAATTTTTACCACGAAAGGATTTAGTCCATATTTCACAAAAAGTGAGGAAATACCAATTGAACTCAAAAAAAAGATCCCCAGGCATATTCAATTAGAGAATATTAGTGAAGTTTACTTTTATGGATCTGGCTGTTCATCGCCACAAATGAATAGTATTATCAATGAAGGATTAAAACGGTTTTTTCAATTTTCTTCAATAAAAATTGATCATGATTTATTGGCAGCAGCCAGAGCACTATTTTTTAATGAATCTGGAATTGTTTTAGTTCTTGGGACAGGGTCAAATACATGTATTTATGATGGCACAACTATAATAAAAAATGTTCCTTCTTTAGGTTATGTTTTAGGAGATGAAGGTGGCGGTGATTATCTTGGAAAATTATTCATTACTAATTTATTATATAACAATATTCCGAAGGAGATTTATAAAGATTTTACATTAAAATACAATCTCACCCAAAGCGATATTCTTTACAAAATTTATAAAGGACCAAATCCAAACCGTTTTTTAGCTTCGTTCGGTGATTTTGTATTAAAGCATAGCCAGGATTCAACTATTGATAAAATAATCAAAAAATCTTTTACAGATTTATTTCTTAAACATATTACCAGGTATGCTAATTACCAAGATTACAAGATTCGGGTAAGCGGGTCGGTTGGTTTTTATTTTCAGGAACAATTAAAAGAAGTGGCTAAAGATTTCAATACTCATATTGACCTGATTGAAAGAAATCCTATTATTAGGCTTGCGCAATATCACATAAATAATCATTAATTTTACTTCATATTCTGAATTTTTTTGTTTTGATATCATATCTTTATCAAGTATCTTTAAAATAGCAATTCTAAAACTAATCGAACTTCGATGAAAACCTGTATTATAATTGACGATGAAAAAAATGCCCGAGAAACTCTTTCTAAAATAATAGAGCGTTACTTTAGCTCTAAAATTAAAATTTTACAGTTAGCAGATTCAGTAAAAGAAGGAGTATTTGCCATTAATAAGTTTCATCCTGATATCGTTTTTCTTGATATAGAAATGCCTGAAGAAAATGGATTTAAACTTTTCGATTATTTTGACATTTATGATTTTGAAGTTGTATTTACAACAGCATACAAACAATATGCAATTGATGCAATAAAATTCGCTGCCCTGGATTATCTTTTAAAACCAATCAACTATATTGATTTAAGAGATGTAATGGTGCGGTTAGAAAAAAAGCAAAACAAGTCATCAAATGCAGATCAAATTGAGGTATTTCTTAGTAATATCAATACAGACTCAGGGAATTTTAATAAAATTGCACTTCCTACTTTAGATGGCTTTCAATTAGAAAAAGTAAATAATATTGTGTATTGCCAGGCCGAAGAAAACTATTGTAAGATTTTCACAAATAGAAACGAAGCCATTTTAGTAGCACGAACGTTGAAGAATATTGAAGAATTATTGCCAAACGAATTGTTTTTCAGGATTCATAAATCACATTTGGTTAATATGAATTATATTAAATCATATAGTAAATCGGATGGATACAAAATAATTCTGGATAACGGAATTGAGTTAGATGTAGCCACACGAAGAAATGAAGAATTTTTAAAAGCGCTCACCAAGCGATAAAGCGGGAATACCGAAGAATGAAAAAAGCCCTGTATCTTATACTAATTATCATCTTTTTCTCTGTTTATTCTTTATCGGGACAACAATTTTATACAAGAAATTATACAATAAATAATGGATTACCAAGTAATTGTATTCGAGATATCTACAAAGATAGCAGGGACTTTTTATGGCTGGGAACAGATGCCGGACTATCCAGGTTTGATGGAAAGGATTTTACTATCTACACATCTCAGGATGGTTTGTCTGGGGATAAAATCTGGTCCATTACTGAGTCGGAAGAAGGGAATATATGGATTGGAACTCATGATGGTGGAATTTCAGAATTTAATGGTAAAGAGATAGTATCTTATAACACTGAATCAGGTTTAATTTCAAATGAGGTTAGAAAACTTCATTATTCGAATAAATTTAAGCTATTACTAATTGGTACTGAAGATGGTTTATCCATTTATAGTAATCATAAATTTATTTCATTTCATCAGAAACTAAATAATGTAAATCAAAGGCTACAAATAAATGGGTTTCTTGAAAACGATGAATTCATTTATGTGTTTACAAATGGGAATGGATTGTATAAATACATTCCGCAAATAGAGAGTCTAATTCGAATACCTGCAGATCAAAAAATAAATAATCATTTAATTTCTTCTGCCTATATTTCTGGTTCAGGCGATACACTTATAAATTTCAAAAGAAACAGCCTTTTATCCATCAAAAAGAATAAGAAAAACATCACTGATCTTGTTGGACATATTACTGACTATGTGACAGATAATAATAACAATATTTGGATTTCGGCGTGGAATAATAATTATTTAAATGCAGGAGGGCTTTTCAAATTTGATAGTACTGGAGTAACAAATTTCACGAACTATCTGGGTATTAAAACAAAAAATGTATTATCGCTTGAGTTTGATTCTAAAGTAAACTTATTATGGATTGGTACTGAAGAAAATGGCTTGTATTTGTATCCGATTACAAATTTCACCTACTATAAGGCTACGGATTTTAATTTATCCGAGTTAAACATTACAGATTTGAATGTTGATAATGAGAATAATTTGTGGATAGTTACGGAAAAAACTGTGATCAAAAAGTTTGGTAATGGAAGTTATAAAATTTATCCTTTTGAGCTTTTCAAAACAAAATTTAATTTGTTTACTAAAAACACCATAAAAAAGAAATATAGTTATTTAATTGATCAGTCCGGATCATTCGAAAAGTATAATAAACTTATTTCATCAGGGTTGTATCCCTTTGCAAATCCTTATGCAAAGATTGATGGAAAAATCTTAACAGCTAATAGCTTATATAAGCCTTTAAAATACGACATTCTGGTAAATAAGAAATTAAAATCATTTACCAATACTATCTTAGATTCTAAAGGGAATATATGGGTAGGTAGTAATGTTGGTGTATTTAAAATTGATAAAAAAACGAATCAGCTTACTTTTTTTGATTTGGAAGGAACACAATTTACCAGTTTTGCTTTTGATAAAGAAGATAAGATATATGGTGTAAGCTGGGCTGATTTATATGTATATCCTGACATAGAACATAATTCGAATTATTACTTGTATAATTATTACGAATCCAAAACTCCCATAAATATTACCAAAATAAAAGAACAAAACGAAAAACTGTGGTTTGTGAGTGCAGATTATGGATTATTCGTTTCTAAAAATACTGGATTTTACTCTACCTACGATCAGAATATTTTTGATAACCAGTCGTTTAACGATATTTGTTTTGATAATTTTGGAAATATAATCATTGGAGGGAATAATGGGAAAATCTATGTTACAGAACTCGTTAATGATTCTTTACAAACAAAGTTTGAAATAGACAATAAAAAAGGACTACTTGGCACAAGTATTCGGTGGCTCAACAACACACAAGACAACCTTCTAATTGCAGGTACCAATTCTGGTTTGAATATAGTTGATCTTAATAAATTGTATACTAATGGAAGGGTTTATTTAAAAACATTTAATAAGCATGACGGGTTTATTGATTATTCGGGTAAAGTCTCCATTATTCAAAATGACAAAAAATTATGGGTCGGGTCAAATTCGAATCTTATTTCTGTTGATCTTGAAAATCTTTTAAAGGAGAATGACCAGTTCGTTAATTTTTTTATTAAATCGATAGCTATTAACGATGAAATTCTTGATGTTAAAAATTTAGAGAAATTTGATCTCTGGACAAATCTTCCTAAAACTACAATTACCTTACCATATTACAAAAACTCAATTAGCTTTAATTTTGATGTTATTGAATATATTGATCCGGATAAAATAGCTTTTCAACATAAACTTGAGGGTTATCAAAGAAATTGGATTTTTGAATCAAAAGATCGAAAAATAGTTTTTCAAAATTTAAAACCCGGTAAATACAGACTAAGAATAAAAGTAGCCAGAAAGGACGGAGATATTTCAAACCAGGAATTATCAATACCCTTTATAATTCTTGCTCCTTTTTATCTCAAATGGTGGTTTATATCTTTAGGACTTGGGTTTATTCTATTTCTAATTTGGTTATTAATCTATGTCAGAACCAAAACGGTTAAAAAAAGAGAAAGACAAAGATCTGAAATTGCAGAACGAATTAGTGAGTTTGAAATGAAAGCATTAAGAGCGCAAATGAATCCTCACTTCATTTTTAATGCAATTAATTCTATTCAAAACTATATGCTTGATAATGATATTGATTCAGCTTTAAGTCATTTATCTGATTTCGCTAAATTAATCAGATTAACACTCGATAATGTCTCAAAAAAGAAAATCACCCTTGATGAAGAACTAAACTATTTGAAATACTATATTCGTTTAGAGCAAATGCGATTTGACAAGAAGTTTGAAACTCAAATAATTTTACCACCTGAATACGAAAATTCAAAAATAATTATTCCTTCAATGATCCTTCAACCTTACGTCGAGAATTCGATTAAACATGGTTTTGTTTTTAAAGAGAATGGTGGGAAAATTAAACTTGAATTTCTGATTTCTAAAGATAATATCTTAAAATGTATTATTGAAGATAATGGAGTTGGACGAAAAAAATCAAGAGAATTAAATAAAAGTAAACGAAGTCAACAATCCAAAGGGACTTTTATAACAAAAGAAAGACTATCACTGCTAAATCAAACCCAAGAGCGAAAAGGATATAAAGTAGATATTATCGATTTGCATGATGAATATAATCTAGCTTCCGGGACTCGTGTTGAGATATTTATACCATTATAATTAGGAAATCTAAGTTGAAAATTAATTTGTTATTCTGTTGTACTTATCCGTCCAGCCGATTAAATCGGCTGGACGGATATCAGAATTTTATTTGTTATTTAATAAATAGCTTACAAATTCCTTTCCTTCAATCTCGGTATATTTAAAAGAGGTTTCTCCATCGAAAGCAACATTTTTCATATTTACAGGGTCGTGCAGTTTAGCATATTTGAAATCAGCAAAATCATCGAATAAAACATTCTCAAAACTAACACCATCAGGAAATTCGGTATATTTAAAACTGGCATCCGACTTGAATTTTGCACCAGAAAAATCGACATAGTCTCTAAATTCTGTATATTTAAAATCTGCTAAACCAGTAAACTCACAATCCTTGAATTCTATTTTATCTCTAACTTTTGAATACTTAAAATTCGCATCTCCCATAAATTTAGAATTATTAAACTTTGTGTTCATAGGGAATTTGGCATATTTAAAATTAGCTTCTTCTTCAAAAACCGAGTTGGTAAAATCAATTTCAGACTCAAACTCTGCATATTTAAAAAGAGCCAATTCCTCGAATTTATTACCGGGGAAAGATGCGAGCTTATCAAATTCTGAATATTTAGCAAGAAAATCACTTTTAAATGTACATTTATTAAAAACAACATCTTGATGAAACATTGCAATATGCAACTCATCTTTTTCATCATCATTAAAATAGGCAATAAATTTGCCACTAAAAATGCAATTTGAAAATTTTAAAGGTGCATTTACATGATACTTATAAGTATCATTGTCACTAAAAACGACCTCAATGTTAGTATATTTTTCTTTATCGTTAATAAATCTGAAGTCAATGTCGCCAGAAATAGTAACATTTTCGTAGTGAACAGCTTCTCCCTTATTTAGTTTGTCAATAATTTCATTTGCATTTATGCTAACTTGCATAAATCCTAAAAATGGGAAAAGTAATAGCGCAAAAGTTAAAAATATATTTTTCATTTCTTTATAATTTATTGATTTAACCAATGACGAAACAATTCTTATTTTGCTGCAAGAATTTTATTCTTTTATATTTCTTTTTCAAGATTATTAAGCTTCTCAAGGATCAAATTCTGATTGTCTTTAATTTCTCTAATGGATTTTAACATTTCCATTTGAACAGGGTTTTGCGACGACAGGTTTCTCATCTCCTCACTTCTTATTCCCAGTCTCGAATCCCAATAACCCAGTAAAAGAGCAAAAAATATAAACAAAATAATTAATACCGGAACTGCAATGTATACATTGGCTATTAAAAACTTACCAATCGGAGTGTTTTTTATTGCTCCCAGAAAAATTGTTACCATCATAAAAAGATTAATGTACCCGATATACATTTTTGATCTATCAAGATAAACCTTCCATCTAATTAAAGCTTTTTTATTAACTCTCATAATATCTAATAATTTTATACAAAGTTAGATATTAAACACATTAAATAAAAAATGAGCATCTGCTTTTTAAAATCATTTAACAAATGCTCATTAGTAATTTATAAACTTTTCAAGACTGAAAAGTGTATACTATTCAGGTTAGTGCCTGTAATAAATCTTGCTAACTATCTTCCAGCCATCTTCAAATTTATACAATTGTAAATAATCGGTGAAAAGCAGCTCCCCGTTTCTGTTTAATTGTATTTTGGCCATCGCCGCATTACCTGTTATATCTATAAGTAGATAATCGCAGTTGATTTTTTCCTCTTCGGTTGGAGGAGCGGGATTTTCCTTTTTTCTGTGCTCAAAGGATTGTATCCAGCTGTATATTGGGAATTTCGTAAGCATATTGTTCTGTACTCCTAATAAATTAAACCCAGGATGAAATCCTATTTCAATATCTTCTACATTGCCTTTATTCTGTAAACCATCTACATATGCAGTTTGAATTACATCTTTAATGGCCTTTTTTTCCTGTTCAATTTCTTGTGCAAATAATGTGGTTGTAGTTAACACTGCGATAACCACTCCTAAAATAATGTTCTTCATAATTAAATAATTAAGTTTAACTTGTTTTCTTTCGGTATAAAACCTGAATGTACTTAGAATGATCTGCAGGAGTAAAAATTTGTATTAACTCCCAACTTTTATCATAGTCGGCTATCGCTTTTCTTAAGCGACTAATTCTGGCTAATGATCTGCTAATTTCGTCCGAGTGTCCATTTAATTCATCTTCAACATCCCAGGGAAAAGATTCAACCCGAAAGTCGTAACTAATCTTTTTATCACCAACTTTTAAATGTAGTTCAGCTATTTCATTTTCGCCAAAACCAGGAACCGGAATACATAAATCTCTTAACATAATTTTTTCCTTTCATTTAATTAATAATTACTCTTTTAATATTGGTTTGTGGGAAGTTAATTATTAACATCATTTATGTTTAATTTACGATTAATTTAACAAGTTTTAACATATTAAAACAAGATATATGCCAATTAAGTTAAATTGTTATTAAACTGATTATTAGGTTATATAGCATTAACTATTTTTGTATTTAATTTGTGCGACAGCGGTCAAAGAATGTACGAATTCGCACAAAAAAAGAAGCTTTAGTTAAGCTTCTTTTTGATTAAGAAAGAACAGAAGTGACGTTAAATTGGGGATCTTATATACTCAAAAATCGGGAAAGTATAGGGGAATATCACTTCTGTCTCTCTTGATTTCTTTATTAAAGTTATAATACTTTCTTAATATTCTCGGTAACAATATGCCCGTCGAACAACTGAATAATCCTATGAGCTTTTTCAGCATCGGATGGTGAGTGAGTTACCATTATTATTGTTGTACCCTCGTTATTTAACTGAGTTAACAAATTCATAACTTCTTCACCATTTGCTGAGTCAAGGTTACCAGTTGGCTCATCGGCAAGAATTAATTTAGGATTTGTAACAACAGCTCTTGAAATAGCAACACGTTGTTGCTGACCCCCTGATAATTGCTGTGGGAAGTGCTTTTTACGATGCGACATTTTCATTCTGTCCAATACTTCTTCAACTTTTTTCTTTCTTTCTGAGGATGGCATATTTAAATATAGCAAAGGAAGTTCAACATTTTCATAAACTGTAAGTTCATCAATTAAGTTAAAGCTTTGGAAAACAAATCCAATATTCGCTTTTCTCAAATTTGTTCTTTGTCTTTCTGAATATTTTGCAACCTCCTGGTCGCCAAAGTGCAATTCTCCGGAAGTAGGATTATCAAGTAAACCAAGAATATTAAGTAGTGTTGATTTGCCACATCCTGATGGCCCCATTATTGCAACAAATTCTCCATTTTCAATATTCAAATTTACTTTGTTCAGTGCGGTAGTTTCTACCTCGTCTGTTCTGAAAACTTTTACTAATTCGGTTGTTTTAATCATGACTGTAAAATTTAAATTACTATTACTGCTATTTTAAATATTATCACTTATTTTAAAATTAATTGATCAACTTCATTAAAGTTATCGTAGCTAGATACTATAACTTGTTCTCCAGGATTTAAACCTTCAAGTACTTCATAATACTGAGGATTCTGACGTCCTATTGAAATGTTTCTCTTCACGGCTAAGTTTCCTTCGTTATTAACAACATATACCCATTGTCCTCCTGTACTTTGATAGAATCCACCGCGAGGTATTAAAACGGCTTGCTTAGATTCACCTAATTCAAGTTTAAGTCTGAATGTCTGACCAATTCTAATTTGAGCTGGTTTTTCGGAAGTAAATACCATATCAACTGCGAACCTGCCACCATTAACCTCTGGATATACTTTATCAATTTTTAGTTTGTAATTAGAACCAGCAAAATCGAAACTACCCGGTAAACCTCTTCTAACACGTGCAATATAATGTTCATCAATCTCTACTCTTAGTTTATAATCATCAAGAATGTTAACTGTTCCGATTCGCTGACCATAATTAATAACCTCACCAATTTCAGGATTTAAATTTGCTAATTCTCCGTTAACAGGAGCTTTTACTTTCAAATCATCCATTCTTCCCTGAATAATTTTCAGATTTTCCTGCATGTTTTTAATTTGGTTATCCATGGCTTTTAACTGCACTTTTCTATATAAAGAATCATTTCTTAATGCTTCTTTTAAAAGTAAATATTGCTGTTTAGTTGCATAATATTGTTCATACGATTGATCAAAAACCTCTTTAGAGATATGCTCATCCTTTAACATTTTCTTATTATATTCATACTGTCTCTCTTGCATTTTTAATTGACGCTCAGTTTCAATTAAGGTTTGTTTTCTATTAATTGTATTTAATTCCAAATTGATTTTTGTATTTTCGAATTCATTAATAGATCTTGAAACAGAAGCTTCATTATTAGAGATTTCTAAAATTAGATTCGTATTACTTAAACGGATAATTACATCTCCTTTTTTTACCATATTACCTTCATCAATTAAGATTTCTTCGACTCTTCCACCCTCAATCGCATCAAGATAAATAGTACTAATCGGTTCTACAGTTCCAATTTGAGCTATATAATCTTTAAACTCATCTTCAATAATTGATTCAATTGTAATTTTTTCTTTCTCTACGTTCAATTTTGAACTTTTGTCGCCAAAGAATATGTTATATGCGACAAGAAGAATAAGGACACTCCCAATGGTGATCCAGATTGTTTTTTTATTTAGCCATTTATGCTTTTTTTCAATTACTTTATCCATTGTTTAAAAATTTTGTAAGATTTTTTATGATTCTGATCTAATTTCACATTAACTATGCCAAAACACCTATTAATTTGTTCAGCAGCTTATTACACAATTTGTTTTTCTTAAACTGAATAATTAACTGTTCGATAACGAAACAAGGAGAGTACGAAATCGTACATTTGAAATTAAACATTAAATTGTATATTTACATTGAATTCTTTGAACTATTAAAAACCAAATTAGGATTTACTTATTATGAACGAAAAAATCGGTAAAATTCTGGCCATTGACGATAATGAAGATATTTTATTTGCATTAAAGCTTCTGCTTAAAAATCATGTGGAGCTCATACAAACTGAAACAAATCCTGAAAAGATACCTGAACTTCTGCATAACGAAAGCTATGATGTTATACTTCTTGACATGAATTTCACGAAAGATGCAATAAGCGGGCAGGAAGGTTTTGACTGGTTGTCCAAAATCATTGAAATTGATCCGGATGCTGTTGTTGTTTTTATAACTGCATATGGTGATGCCGAAAAAGCTGTTAGGGCAATAAAATTAGGTGCTACTGATTTTGTTTTAAAACCATGGCAAAACGAGAAACTACTGGCAACCATTTCATCTTCGATTAAACTTAGAAGATCAAAAAGTGAAGCTACAGATCTTAGAAAGAAACAAAAAGAGATAAGTGCTATTCAAGATCAACCTTTCCATGAGTTTATAGGCAATTCTTCCGAAATGCAACAAGTATTTTCTACCATCCATAAAGTTGCTAAGACTGATGCAAACATACTTATTCTTGGCGAAAACGGGACAGGAAAAGAACTCGTTGCAAGGGCACTTCACCGTAATTCGCTTCGAAAAGATGAGGTTTTTATAAGCGTTGATCTAGGGTCTATTGCTGAAACATTATTTGAAAGCGAGCTTTTTGGTCACATGAAAGGTTCATTTACAGATGCAATGAAAGATAAACCAGGACGATTTGAAATTGCTTCAGGAGGAACTCTTTTTTTAGATGAGATAGGAAACCTTTCGTTGCCTATGCAGGCAAAATTACTAACCGTTTTAGAAAGGCGTGAAATTACGAGAGTCGGAGCTAATAAGGCCAGTCATATTGATGTGAGGTTAATTTGTGCCACAAACAATAATATTCACCAAATGGTACATAATGAATCTTTCAGGCAGGACTTGCTTTATAGGATTAATACTGTTGAGATTCATCTCCCTCCATTAAGAGAACGATTAAGTGATATTCCGTTACTTTCAGATCATTTCTTAGGGATTTATACTAAGAAATATCGAAAGAAAATAAAAGGTATAAGCTCGGAAGCAATGCGGAAATTAAATCAATATCAATGGCCCGGTAATGTTAGGGAATTACAACATGCTTTAGAGAGGGCTGTTATAATGAGTGATACAGATATATTGCAGCCGGATGACTTTTTACTTACAACTAGAAATGAAAAAGTTGCTGAGATTGCTATTGACACATACAATCTGGAAGATATAGAAAAGAATATAATCGTTAAAGTTTTAAAGCAAAACCAGGGGAACGTTACTCAGGCTGCAACAATCCTTGGCTTAACCCGAACATCATTATACAGAAGAATGGAGAAATATGGTCTTTAGGAATTTTAGATTTGTTGCTATATTTAGAATATTGTTGTTAACGGCAACAATATTTCTTTTTTTCTATACATTAACGCTGGAGTATCTTATTACACCGTTTTTAATTTCATTAATTATAATATTTCAGATTTATTTAATATTTAAATATATTGATAAAACAAACCGCGACCTGGCAAGCTTTCTGGAATCTATCCGTTTTTCGGAATTTACACGTTCATTCAAAATAGAGGGAATGGGATCATCATTTGATGAGCTAAATAAAGCTTTCAACGATGTAATTCAGGATTTCCAAAAAGTACGAACTGAAAAAGAAGAACAGTATCAGTATCTTCAAAGTCTTGTCAGAAATGTTGATGTTAGTATTATTACCTATCAGCGTGATGGAAAAGTTGATATGGTTAACAATGCTTTTAAAAAATTATTTCAGGTTAATACAGTTAAAAACATACATGATCTTACAAGTATTAGTCCTGAATTTGTGAATACACTTATTCATTTTGAAGCAGGGAAAAGCTGTCTGGTTAAAATACAAGAGGAAGATGATATTTTACAATTAGCAGTATCGGGAACAGAATTTAAGATTTTAAATAAAAGTATAATTCTGGTTACTATTAAAAATATTCAAAGCGTTCTAGAGGATCAGGAAACTGAAAGCTGGCAAAAGCTGATTCGGGTTCTTACTCATGAAATAATGAATTCGATAACACCTATTTCTTCAATCACTTCAACGCTGGACTTAATGTTTAATGATGCCAAAAATAATGAAACTCCACCCGATAAAGAAACCATTGAAGAAGTACACCTTGCGATAAAAACAATTAATAAGCGGAGTAATGGCTTACTTCATTTTGTTGAAACGTATAGAAATCTGACAAAAATTCCTAAACCGAATTTTAGAATAGCCAGAGTAAAAGAAGTGTTAGACGACATTAATCTTTTAGTAAAAGAAGAACTAAAAGAAAATAATGTAGATTACAAGGTGACCATTGAACCTGAATCAATTGAATTTCATGCCGATACAAAATTAATTGAACAGGTGCTTATAAATTTGATAAAAAATGCCATTCACGCTCTTGAAAACACTGAGAAACCAAGCATTCATGTAAAAGCATATTATAATAAGCGTGGAAGGGTAACCATTCAGGTAATAGATAACGGACAAGGTATACTAAAAGATGTATTAGACAAAATATTTATACCATTCTTCACAACCAAACCAAAAGGCTCAGGTATAGGATTAAGTCTTTCTAAACAAATTATGCGCCTGCACGGAGGTTCTATTACGGCTCATTCAGAAGCAGGAAATCAGCCTACGGGCAAGCAAGGAGGAACTACATTTACAATGACGTTTTAGAAATCTTAGTCTATTTTATCCAAATTTTATTAAAAGTTGTTTGTCATACAACTTTGCTATCATAATTGAAAGTCGCAACAAATCGTAAGAATCATTTCTATTTGTCAGAATTAAAATTGTAATCTTTGAATTTGGAAGGTGTAAAACAAAATTTGTATAGCCTTCAAATGATCCTCCCTGCCAATAATAAGGTATCCCATTCTTTTCCATAATGCTCCACCCTAAGCCTGCATTTGGAATTACATCTCCATTATTTAAGGTATTTATTTCAAAAATCTTTTTCACTAAACTTTTATTCTCTGAATCATTGTTAAATAAAACATTATCCCATTTAGCATAATCCTCTGAATTAGTGTAAATACCCTGTTCTCCATATATTAAACTTTGTTTTCTAATTACTTCATATTTAGTATCAATCTTAAAATGAGCATCTGCCAGGTTTTTTATTTGAGAGAAATCTTCTGATAAAAACGTATTATTCATTAGATTGTCTTTAAATAAATATTTTTCTAGAAATTTTTTATACGATTTTCTAGATTTTTTTTCAATAATTTTTACAAGTAGAGTATAATCAGAATTACTATATTTCCATTTTGAACCAGGTTTATACAGCAGACTATCCTCTTGACTTAAATAATTTAAAATATCATCATTTAATATTACTTTTTGAGGATCATAGCTTTTTAATCCTGATGTATGATTTAATAGGTTAATAATTTTGACTTTTCTTCCATACTCAGGAAAACCTTTGAAGATATCTGCAATATTATCATCTAAATTCAGTTTTTTATTTTCAACAAGTTTCAGTATTGCAAAAGCTGTAAATGTTTTTGACAAACCCGCTAAATTAAATAATTTATCAGAAGTCATTTTTATACTATCTTGAATATTAGAAAGACCATAAGCTTTATTAAAGAGAGTATTCCCTTCTTGTATCACTGTGATTATTGCACCTGGATATTCCCCTGAGAAATATTCCAAGTAATCGTCAATATTCTTTTCAGTAATTTCTTTAGAATTAATTTGGGCTATTCCTTTTAAATAAATAAGCTGAAAAAAGATTAATAAAAAAAAGATTGTTTTAAGATTCATAGCAATTAATGTTTATTATTTCGACAATACATCTTTATTTTCTCTTCAGCTTGAACAACACCTAATTCTAGTGCTCTATTAAAATCAATACATCCTCCTGCAAAATCATTAATATTTATTTTTGAAATGCCTCTGTTAAGATAAGCAACACCATTATTTGGTCTCAAACTTAAGTACATATTATAATCTGTTATAGCCTCAGTATGTTTTTTTAGTATCCCTAATGATATTGCACGACCAAGATATGCATCAGCAAATTGAGTATCTATTTTTAATGTTTGGTTAAAATCCTGAATAGACGATTCAAACTTCAGATTCATTGCTTTACCAACACCTCTGTTATATAAAGCTTCTGCATAATCTTTTTTTATTTTAATTGCTTTATCAAACTCAACAATTGCTTTTGAGGGATCAGATTTATACAAATAAACCATCCCTTTTCTAAAATATGATTCATGATCATTGCTATTCAACTCAATTGCTTTATTAAAATCTAATAAAGCTTCATCGTATTTAAGCAAAGCAGCTTTGGCATTTCCACGTTTTTTGAATGATTTTGCATCCTCAGAATTAATCTCAATTGCTTTATTAAAATCCAGCAATGCTCCCTCATAATCTTTAATTTGGAGTTTAAAATAACCTCTTTGGTAATATGCATCTTGATTATTTGCATCAAGATTAATTATTGCATCATAATCAGCAATTGCACCTTTATAATCCTCTTTATTAATACGATATTTTACTCTTCGCTGATAAGCATCTAAATTTTCACTATCCAGATCCAGAGCTTTATTAAAATCCTGAACAGATCCTTCCATATCACCTAAGTTAGCTTTTACAATACCTCGTTGGTGGTAAGCTTCTGCATAGCTAGAGTCTAATAAAAGCGATGTATTAAGATTTTCTAATGCTTCTTTATATTGTTTTAAATTTGACTGAACATAACCTAAGAAATAAAAACCTGTAGGATTCTGTTTATTTAAGTCCACAGCTTTACTTAAATCTTGTTCCGCTTTATTCCATTCACCTTTTTTAATAAAAACTAAAGCTCGTCCAAAAAAAACATCGTAGTTATAATTATCAATTTCCAGCAATTTGTTAAAGTCAATCAGAGCCTTTTCGTCTTGTTCCAATTGATAATATGCATTTGCCCTGGCTAATAATACATTTATGTTTTTCTTATCAAGTTTTAAAGCTTTACCATAATATTTTACAGCTGATTCATATTGAGATGAGTCGGCAAAAGCGATTCCTTTTTTATAAAAAGAATCTGAAATACGAGGTTTTATTATCAAGAAACTAATACTGATAATAAGTATTGCTACTATGTAGATTATCCATTTTTTCATATTTCCCTAAGTTATTTTAAATAAAATTTTATTCATTACAAATTTAAACTATTAATATTCCGTACTAATGCACTCTTAGTAATTGAATTAATAATACATAAAAATAAGATAAAAAAAATGCTTTGCAAAAGCAAAGCATCACCCAAAATTATTATTACGAATTAAAATCTGTTCAACCATCTGTAACGTCTGGTATTATCACCAAATTTCAATCCAATCATAATTTCATGTGAGCCATAACTAATTCGCTGAATATCATTTAACGAATAATCAAATGCATAACCAAAGTATAAACGGTCTACTTTTATACCCACTGTTGTAATAAAAGCATTACCTGTTCTATATGAAAATCCAAGCCAATAATCTCTTTTATAATAACCTTTTATTGATACATCAGCCTGTAAATTAAAAGCTTCTGTGGTTTTTATCAATAATGAAGGTTCTATTTCAAAATCATTATCCATATCGTATTTATACCCCGTAGATAAATAATAATGACGTACCTGTTGATAATCTGTAAAGCTATTATCTGCTCCAAATTTTACAGCTGCCTGAAATAAATTCTTTGTAGACAATCCAATATAAAAAGGTTGGTATGTATAAAAAATCCCTACACTACCATCAGGTATAAACATGCTTTCTCTTGCCTGGTCTAATAAAGGATCATATCCTTCAGAAGTAAGTAAATCATTCGTATTAATCCTAAACTGGTATGCTGATAATGATAAGCCTAAAGAAAGCTGACCATCACTTATAAACATATGATAGGCATATGATAACTCCAAACCGGTTCTTCCGATTGGTCCATTCTGGTCGTTGTATAAATAACCCCCCAAGCCAATTTTCCCACTAGGACGACGTTTTCTTGTTCTCTTTTTAACTGATCGTGATTTTGAAACATAACTGGTTTTCAAAATCCTGGTTTGGCCACTTATAGCCTGTGTAGAAGGTGCTCCATCGAATCCGAGCCATTGTTGTCGTGCAGTAAGATTAAAAGAAGTATAGCCCTCGCTTCCTGCAAAGGCAGGATTTATGAGGTATTGGTTCATTGTATATTGACTGTAAATAGGTTCTTGCTGACTTTTGGCAGAGAACACAGCTAAGGTTATGATATACAGTATTATTAATATTTTTTTCATTTCAACACAAAACAAATCAATCTTAATGAAATTTCCAAAATTCTACCTGATTATTGTTACTGTACCAACGATTGCTTCTTCACCATTATGTAAATCTATAACATAATAATACGAATCCATCGGTAGTTTTTTACCTTTCTGATCGGTACCATTCCAGTATTGATCAGAGGAATATCCATCAGAATGATAAACTCTCTCTCCCCAACGGTTATAAACATCAACAGTTACTTCATCAAATACAAATAATTGTTCAATGTTCCAGGTATCATTTGTACCATCGTCGTTTGGAGTAAATGCATTAGGTATTTCAAGGTCCCCACAAAACCTTACTACTATAGTATCAGATCCTTCACAACCAAATTCATCAGTTACTTTAACCCATATTTCCTGATCAAGTGTTTGCGTATATGCTGTAAAAGTAGAAGTAATGTCTCCGTTAAACCAATCATAATATATACCATATTCAGATACATCAAACACAAGGCCATCTTCACCACAGAAAGTTGTATCTGAGCCTAAATCCACTAATGGTGATTCGTGAACAATTAAAGTTGCAGTATCGGAACTTGTACATCCATATTCATCAGCAACTTTTACCCAGTATTCACCCCCTGTCATTGCAATCAATGTTTCACCATCACTATTATCCTGCCATAAATAAGAACTTACGTCAGAAGCTGCAGCTATAAATTCATACGTTTCTCCTGAACAAATTTCAGCATCTATACCAATATCAACAAAAGGGGTCGTAATAATAACTGTATCCCGATAAGGTTCCCCTTCACAACCATAAATACTGGTTTCTGTTACTGTTAAAAAATGTGCCCCGGCAATATTATTCCATTGTACCACAATAGAATCATTATAATTTCTAATAATTGTTCCTCCTGTTACTTCCCAGTCGAAGAAAGAGTTTCCGTTATCACCAGAAACTCCATATGATGCAAAACTTCCACCACAAGCAACAGGTAAATCCTGAGCATAACTATTCGACCCTAAACCTGTTAGTAATAAAATTAAAAAAAATATGTTAAGATTTTTTTTCAATTGATCTGATCTTTAGTTATGCTTTTTTCATTTTGAAAACTGGTTCAGGTTACCCTGAACCAGTTTTTATTATTTATTAAAATTCTTTTATTAGTTTGACCATGTATCAATAATATGATAGATTGGTCCAGTTGCAGGAGCAGGATAAATAGTAACAACAACTTGGTCAGCAGCAGCTGTAGCAGGATAATCAGTATATGCTGAAGCGTCTGCTGTTGAACCATTTAATGTAATAAAATCACCAAAACGAGAAGCTCTGTCGTTTACAGATGCTAAAGTATATGTATAAACAGTAACTGCATCGCGAGTTCCATTATTAATAGCTAAGAAACTACCTACAGTCATGATATCATAAGCAGCAGAAGCAGCTTGAGCATCAAAACCACCATTTGTTTGTGTATACTCTGCAGCATATGTCTGAACAGCAAATTGAGTTGTTCCTAGTTCATCATCATACCAAAATTCGTCTGCAGAAGCATCATCAAGAGTTTTAATTTCTAAATTCCAGGCAAGATGAAAATTTTCCCAGCCACCAGCAATAGTTGTATTTAAATTAGCTGGAAGACCTGCAGCACCTTCACATAAATCGTATGTAGCATCGCCACCATTTATAGCAAATGAAGGAGCAGTAACAACATTAACAGTAATTTGAGTTGTAGCTCCAGCACAACTACCATATGCAGCTGGAGAAACTTCAGATACTGTCACTGTATAAGGAGAACCAGCAGCATCACCAGCACCAGCAGATATTACAGTATAATTATCCTGTACATTATCCTGGCTAAATCCTAGAGTAGCTGTAGCCTCATCCCAATTCCAAGTATATCCATCAGTTAAAGTCCATGTTGAAGTAGCAGGATTATAACTTGGGTGAAAATATGTGTCAGGGAATGCCCAAATTGGAACTGAAGTACCCTCAGTAATATAAGTTGTTGCATCAACAGCACCTGACTCATAATCAGTTGAAGCACCCGGAAGGGCTGTAGCGTTATGAGTTTGAGCAAACGCTCCTGTAATTACAAATGCTAATACTAAAGTAAAAGCAAATTTTAAAATGTTCATTTTTTTCATGATCTCAAAGTTTAAGTTAGTATTTATTTTATTTATTTATTCTTTCTGTATTATGCAAATTCTGTTCGTTGTTGTATTAATACAGTTTTTTCATTCTAGTCAATTTAACGGTTAACTACCTATTTAGTTTCTTATAATTAATATGCTTTGATCAACCCAATTTTAAAGCCCGTAAAAGTATCTTTTTAAATGATTAATGCCAAATATGATTTTATCAATAGTTTTATTTTATACATGAACTAAGTAATTCTTTTGATTTAGCTCTCACACAAATTCAACTTTTAGAATTCTTATCTTTTAAGTCTATTCATTTGTAACATTCACTAAATTAATCAAATACTAAATTAGCAACATTTATTTCAAAGTAATTAAGTATTAATACCTATTTATTAACATTCTATCCCTTCCATCTATGCGTATAATTATCAAAATGTTAATAATTTATCACTGGGTTTATTTGCCATATAGATAATAGTTCGTAGTTAATTCTAATTTCAAAATTCATATACTAATTTATGTATTCCTTTTTTTAATTTCCCCATGTATTATCAATATGATATTGAGGACCAGTTTCGGGTGTTCTGGTTACAATAACATTAACTGTTTCAGAATCAACACAACCATTACTATCAGTTAGAGTTACTGTAAATGGTTGAGTTATTTGAACAGGAGTTGTTGGATTTGCAACTGGCGTATATATTGGAGTTTCTATTGTTTCATCATCTAATCCAGCAATAGGATCCCATAAATACACTGCTCCTACTCCTCCAAAATTTGCATCCAACTGAGAATTATCACCATAACAAATTGTTCCAGGTGTTGCTGTTGGTATAAATACCGGAAGAGGATTAACTATAATATTAACACTACTAGCAATTATTATAGAACAATTCCCAGTCGCATCTGTTGCCTCAACAGTATAAGTTGTTGTGGTAGCAGGTGAATAATTTCCAAAGTCAATTGCGGCCTCTGTACCGGCCCAGATACCAACAGATGTTACTCCTGCAAAAAGCTCATAATTAAATCCTATATCAGAATCACTAATTCCAATAGTAGCACCTGGGGTATCACCAGCACAAATTGTTCCACCACCTGTAACACTATATTCTATAGGCATTGGAATTACAGTAACAGTAACCGGGTTGCCGAAAATGGTTGCTTCAGTTGTAATCCCAGTATTATCAGAAACACTATCAATAGTATATGTGGTGCTTGTAGCCGGGGAAATATTAAATGAATATGGACTTGATCCAATACCAGAATATGTTGTAGTTGATGTTCCATCCCAAACATAAATAGTCCAGTTAGGTGTACCAGCTAATTGAACTCTTAAACTAATTGATGAACCATCACAAATTGATGTATCTTGAGTTAAGAAACCTGCGGCTGGCAACGGTGTACCTTCCGTAGTACCTATAGTGAAATAGTGATCGTTATTTAAGGCCAAACTATTATCAGAAGTGATAGTACCTGAATTAACACCACCATCAACAACAGTTGCAGGTGAAACAATTTCCCATTGTGTAGTTATCCATTCAACCATTTTAATATTGTTAGACCTATCACTTGTCATAGCAGGAAGTAAACTATAATCATCCCAACGTATTTGCAAAGGAGATGTACCACTAGCAGGACCATTAACTCTCCAATACTCGTATTCGCTTACCAACTCCAATGTGGCCTCTTTATCTGCTGGATCAAGGGGTACTGGGTTAGTAATTGGATTAGAATCAAAATATTCAATTTCCCAAAAGTCTGTTCCTGCAGGTTGTGTATTTGTAATTACTGTTGGTGCATATCTCCCTCCATCGCCTACAGGGAAAGTAATTGATGATCCAGCTGCAAGATATTTTCTTAGAATACCATCAACATAACCAGAAGAACCTGCACCGATAATTGAATTTGTAAAATAGGTAAGAGATAAAGCTTCGTTTGCAGCAACAGTTATAATTCCTGATACAAAGATGAGGTTACCATAAATATCAGCTGAATTATTAAAAGTTACACCATTGGGATTATTTATTTCAAAATGGTTAAAATCATTAGTTCCTGTAAAATCACCATCAATGATCTGAGGCACAGAGCCATTCATCTCAACAATTGCATCAGATCCGGTTCCGGCATCGAATGAGCCAGTGATATAATCAATATTTCCAGTAATTGATATTCTTTGATTATGGTCATTAATAACCTCTAGTGTTGCATCAATTCCATCAATAATCAAATCACCAAGAAGAGTAACATCCTGATTAGGGAACCGACGTTCACCCGTTCCACTAAATTTAAGATTATTTACTTCCCAGAAAGTTGATAATACATCGTAACTACCAGTACCACCATATTCCAGGGTACCACCAGTTAAAGCAAAAAAGTCGGCATAGTATCCAGCAGGAAGACTAGGACGTTTAGAATACAAGGTACCAGTACCGTCAACCTCACCAAGCCTGTGACCATAAGTACTATCTACTTCTAATCGCCCATTAATTGTTGTTGTATAGGATGATTGGAAATTTGAAGGCATATATACGTTGTCTCCGGTATTAATTCTAACCATTGCACCACGTGGACCACCAGAAATCTCTGGATTCCATATACTTCCATCAGTCCAGCTACCAGAAGCTTTTGTTTCATAGAATGGAACCTGGTCTGGAATTGCATTGTCTATACCTGCGGTATAATCACCCTCCAGGCCTGCTGTATTAACATTTGTAAAATTAAAATGTAATAAATTATTCGCTTCATCAAAATCGTCAGCGGTATATTTATTCCACTGGCCTGATCCGTCGTTAAGTAAACGTGCTGTAATAAAATCAGAAATATCATAGGGTGAAGTATAGAAAACATCCGATGGATCATATTCCATCTCAACATCTGCAGAAAAACTTGTTACACCTGTTGACTTAAGAACCCAATGGTATTGTAGTACGTTATCAACATCAACGATTTCAGGTGTTTCTGAATCTTCAATTATACTAGGATGTGGTTCATCTGCGGCTTTTGTGGTAATGGTTCCTGTGCTATTTCCATTGGATGTAATCTTATATTCCACAGGCGTATATTTACTGCCGGAACCAATAGGAATTTTATAATTATAAGCACCACCCATTGAGACTGTTGATGGGAAAACTTTACGTACGCCATTATCAGTAAAAGAACTATTGGTTCTAATCATATTACTGTTACTGTATGGTGCTCCTTCAATAATTTGTGCATTTAATCCCAAATTAATTAGATTTGCACCAACGTCTAGCAGGCCACCATTTAAATTCAAACCATCGGTAATTGTTAATTCATTTCCTGTTTGAACAAGAGCTCCCGAAGCATTTGAAATGGTTAACATTCCAAAAATACCATCACCAGACAGATTTTGAACATCTGACCCATCCATTTCAATACCATTCCCAATACCTCCATATTCATGTGTGGCACTATTATATAAATCCCCTTGTACAATTATTGCATTACTACTATCGCAGAAATTTCCAGATTCAATTCTAAAATCATTCTCAATATAAATAGTATCGGTGAGTGCAGCATTAATCCCAAGTACATTGGATGTTGATTTGGTTAAATTATAAAAAGTGGTTGTACCAACAATTCTCTGATTGCCTGCACCATTAAATGTAACCGTATTGCTGTTTCCTTCGAAAGTTCCATAATTTTCAAGATCACCCTTTATATTAAGAGCTAAACCATTTGCATCCATTGTTGCTCCAGCGTTAATTATGATATTTTCGTCTACATCAAGTTGCCTTATCTGCATTTGTAATATAGGACTACCTGTAGAACCAATAATTATATTTTTTAAATTAATGTTGGAATTTAAGCCCATGGTTTGCGAACCTGGAGTACTTGCATTTCCAAAAGTTATTGAAGAACCAGAACCTAACGTTGATGTTCCGGGATCTAAATATAAAGATGCTAAGGCTGCACTGGTTTGTTGCCTAACAATTATTAAATTAGCATCATTGACTTGCGTAAATTCACTGCCAGCATTTAAAATTTCCAAAATACCTCTTGATCCTTCAGGAGCATCAACTTCACCTAAAATTACAGAGCTGTTTGCATCCAATTGATGAAATTTCAATATACCTTCATTCGTATATAATGATCTTCTAATCTGTGAGCCAACCCTCAACTCACCATTATAAATATCGATTTGAGCATTACCAGAAGCTGAATACTGAATGTAATTATTTGTTCCACCATTTAAATAGGCATATCCATAATCACCTATTGTAAGTGTACCATCAAGGTATAATCCAGTATTACCTGACAATCTGATGTATGACTCATTTCCAGATTCTCCTTCAATTAACAAACTGGTACCTGTCGGTATTCTAAAATTAGCACCTCCACTTGATAAAGTAATATCAATATCTCCATCCTCCAATCTTAAATCACCACTTATCAGTTCCAATGCTTTAGGGTAGCTGTTTGTGGTTCCATTTAATGTGAAATCATCATCAAAAAGGAAATATTTACCTTCTAATTTATTAAGTTCAATCCTATAAAGCTGAGTGTTTTCAGCACCTGAACGAGTAAATGTTCCATCATTTTCACCAATAAGCTCTAATACAGCATTATTTGCAGTACCTGTTCCATTATATAAATCAATAATACCAACTCCCTGAATAATATCTCCTCCAATTATTAAATTATGTGTCAATGTTGAAGGAGTAGTATTTACTACCATCACTTCACGATAGTTTGTTGGAGCAGTAACATTTTTAGTAAAATCTAAATTTCCTAAAATAGTAAGTGTTCTTGGAGTACCTGTAGTAGGAAATTGGATTTTAGCATCCAAATAATCACCTATATAACAATTACCGGCTACATAAATATCTCCAGCTGCCCCATTATTTAGTAATAAAATAGAATTACCTCTTGGATTGAAATCATAATTTATATGTATATCTTGAGAAAAGGTAAGATGATATCCTCCAACATTGGTTTCTAAAGCAACATTAGGAAAAACAGATTGAGTTGTAGGCAGAGTTACATTATTGTTTCTAGCAACAAACAAATACCAACTGTATTTTTCATTTGCAAAATCACCAAAGTCGCCAGTAACATTTGGATTATTAGCCGTACCCCACCATTGAGTAAACATTCCTGTAC